>JAAUYY010000068.1 GCA_014804865.1 Desulfovibrio sp. | reverse complement strand
ATCCCAAAAAGGATTTTACTATCAAGACGCTGGAGAGCATGGAAAAGCAGAGCGGCTTGAGTTTCAGGTAAGACGAAAGGCGTGTCCCAAATGGATTTCAAAGAAAAAATAGACTTTCTGGAGAAGGAAAACGAAGCGTCGCGCCGGAAAATCATGGGCGACGAACGCGACGCCCGAATTGACGCTCACGCGGAGATCTCGCGGGTCGCCGCTCGGCTCGTCGCTCTGAACGAGTGGCGCCTTGTCGAGGAAAGCGCCGCTAACCTGGACAACCTGCGCCATGAGGAACGCGAAGAATTTCCCTCCGAAGACGCCAGTATGGACGAGGCGTCATGGCTTGAAGCGATCCTTGGCGCCTGGGGCGCGGGCGGTTTCTCCGAAGCGCAAAAAACTGCTCCTCCCGAGATTAAAAAAAGAAAATTGATCGCCGCGAGTTTCGCGCGATTCGCGATGGAATCGCCTCTGGCGGCGGCTCTCGCCTGGCGGCTCGCTCCCGATCCAGAAAGTTTTGGTCGATATGTCGCGGCTCTTTTAAAGAACGGTCGCGCGATAAAAGCCGATTCCCTGCTCTGGGTCGACGATTCCTTCGCGGACTCCAGTTTGCGCGATAAGGCGAAAACCGAGGCGGCTTTGGACTATCGCCGTTTCCGCGAAGAGCGACTCGCGACTGGGCGAGAGGAAGTCCGTCTCTGGTCGCTCATCGCTCCCAAAATTTCCGGGGCGCGGTTAGAGAGAATCGAGTTTTCAGTCTCCGCGCTGACTCTCGCTCGCTGGAACGCGTGTTATCTCGCGGAGTTAAAGCGCGGGCGACTCTTCCCTCTCTGGCTGGAAATGGCGCCCTCGCGCATATTATCTAGCCTCGAAGGGCCGACCTCGCGATAAAAATTGGCGCTCCCTACTCGTCCTTGACTAAAATTTCGCGACAATTTAATTTTCTTTCTTGCAAATCGGCTGTCTTGAGGGAGTTTCGCCCAATTCGGTTTCGCCTCTGGCGCGAAGACGATTAATCGTCTGTCGACTCTGTCTATTTCGCGATCGAGCGAGATCCTTCGCGGATTTCTCCTCGTCCTTAAAATTTATTTCGAGATCGATTTCGTCAACTTTTAGCGCTGGGAGAGTCAATGTTTGGCAAAATCCGTTCGATGGTAACCGGCGGCGCCGGATTTCTTGGTTCCCATCTTTGTCGCAGACTCCTGGACGACGGGCATGAAGTTATTTGCGTCGACAATTTTTTTACCAGTTCGAAGGCGAATATCCTGCCGCTAATGTCAAATCCTGATTTCGAGCTTATCCGGCATGACGTTACCTTTCCCCTTTATATTGAGGTCGATGAAATCTATAACCTCGCCTGTCCAGCGTCGCCAATTCATTATCAGCATGATTCGGTGCAAACCATCAAAACGTGCGTGCATGGAGCGATCAATATGCTGGGGCTGGCGAAGCGTCTAAACGTTCCCATTTTCCAGGCGTCGACTAGCGAAGTTTACGGAGATCCCAGCGAGCATCCCCAAAAGGAATCGTACTGGGGGAATGTCAATCCGATTGGTATCCGTTCCTGTTACGACGAAGGCAAGAGATGCGCGGAGGCGCTTTTTTTCTCATATAAAAGACAATGCGAACTTCCCATAAAAGTAGGAAGAATTTTTAATACTTATGGGCCGGCCATGTTGCCCAACGACGGTCGCGTCGTTTCCAATTTTATTATCCAGGCGCTTAAAGGCGAACCCATTACGATTTACGGCGACGGCTCGCAGACGCGCTCTTTCTGCTATGTCTCCGATCTTATAGACTGTATGATTCTCTTCATGAAATCCGAGCGCGATTTTACAGGGCCGATGAATATGGGCAATCCTCGCGAATTTACGATAAAAGAGCTCGCCGAGAAGGTTATCGAACTCGCAGGGAGCCGCTCTAAAATCGCGTACGAGCCGCTGCCGTCGGACGATCCGGCGAGAAGGCGTCCGGATATTTCCCTCGCCCGCGAAAAGCTGGGGTGGGAGCCCAAAACGAAGCTTGAGGACGGCTTGCGCGAGACAATTCCCTATTTCAGGAAATTGCTTGACGACGCCATCTCTCGCGACGCGAAAAAATGAGAATCTTCGCGACCGGCGGCGTCGGCTATATCGGCAGTCATACTTGCAAGATCCTGGCGAATCGGGGACGCGAGACGCTAGTTTATGACAATTTATCTACTGACGCGAAGATTTCGTAAAATAGGGCCCGCCTCGCGCCCCTCGGGCGCGGTGTCGATAGAAATCTACGGCGGGAATTATCACGCGCCCGACAGCGGTTGCGTCCGCGATTATACCCGCGTCCATGCTCTCGCCCCGCGCCCGCGCGCCGGGGTGTATAGCGCGTCGCGATTGAAAACCCCCAACGCGCCCGCGAAATTACCCCCGAGCGAGCTTGCCTCGCATTTAAGGGGTAATTTCAAGCGCGATTTGCTATAGATCGCCTCGCTAACGGAGGGGACTCCGTCGCTTTCAATCCTGGACGCGACGCCGAATATTCCGCGCGCGAAATCATAGACGGCGCAAACAAGATCTCCGGCATAGAGACGCCAGTAATCGAAAAAGAAAGGAGGTTGGGCGATCCGCCAAGCTTTGACGCCGACGCTTCGCTAGCGAAAAATGCACTGGGTTGGCGGGCGGAGCTAAACTTGTCAACTATCCCCTAGGACGCCTGGAACTTAATATCTAAAAACCCGGCTCTGTCAGTTTAAAACAACGTTCGCCTTGTCTTCCGGTTGTTCGTCTCGTTTAATGGATAAATTTTAGATCAGGCGACAAATTCCCTATTTCCTCTTCATAATCCGTCGCGCGTTTGTTTATAGCCAATTTCGCTTGAAATGGCCTCCGCGAAGAGGCGAGTTTCCTTTTTCCAATTTCGCGGACGGCTTCGCCGCGCGACTCCCCTATCGCGAGCGGAAAAAATCATTCTTAACTCGACATAATATCAAGCGTTTCGCTATCGCCAATATTGCGCGACGTCTGAAATATCGTTAAATTTATGTCTTGAAATTTTGCGGAGAGAAAATGCGGATACAAGCGACGCGCCTGGAGGCGCTGTTTTTCTATGCCTGGCTTGTCGGAATGATGGCTTTGTTGTTCTACAATTTTAACATTGAGAACAAAAATCGCATCGAGACGCAGAACCGGATATACGCCGAAGACGCCGCCCGGCAGGTCGCGGACAAGATAAGCGAGAAATTGATAAGCGGTATGCAATTAATCAGAACCTACGCTTATTTTCTCGAGCGCGACTTGACTTCGCCGGAGGTAACGGAAACCATTTTGAAGAATATGGCGAGACATTCCCCGTTCGACGCCATTCGTTTCACCGACGAAAAGGGCGTTACTGTCTCTTCGGGCGGCGAACCTACGCCTGGCGCCGACATGGAATTTTTCAAACGGGGAATGCGCGGCATGCCGGGCGTCGCGGTCTTTTTCGACACGACCGATGTGGATCGCGGCGTTCTCGGCTTTTACGCGCCCGCGCGCTACGATCATCGCGCCATAGGAGTCTTGTATGGCTCTTATATCACAGGCCGCTATCTTGGCAATCTCCTGGACGCTTCGTACTTCGGCGAGAAGAGCGAGATTTTTTTCTGCGACAAGCGCGGCAGGGTCATCGCGTCGTCCAGCGGACTGAACTATGACGGCGACCTCCTGGCCGATCTCGAAAGAGACGGTCAGATCGACGCCAAAGCGGCCGAAGAAGTGCGAGCGACACTGCTCGCTGGCGGAAGCGGCGTATTCGANTGCGGAGAGGGAACGGTCGACAATCTTTGCGTCTTTACTTTGCCCGGCGNCCAATTCGCCGTAATTCAGGCCTTTCCCAAAAAAATAACCTCCTCCATGATCGAGCGAGCCAATCGCGCGGGAATTCGCCTCGAGGCCAGTCTTTTCCTGCTTTTCGCAGTGTACGTCGCGTTTCTGATCTGGCGCTACNNNANANANAAAAAGGCGCTGGTCAAGGAAAATCGCGAATATGGACAAGTCCTCAAGGCAGTAAATCTAATCTTCGCCAGCCGCTATTGCATGGCGAATCTGGCGAATGGCACATACGAATACGTCTTGATGGGCTCGCGCGATCCCTCCCTCGCGGAGAAAGGCTCCTACGCCGATTATCTCGATCACTTCGCGCGGAAGTTGCCCGAGGATGCCCAGGAGGATTTTCTGCGCTTCTTCGCGCCGGACAATCTGCGCGCCAAGCTAACCGGCAGGGAATTCCTCACCTACGAACTGAATTACGATAAGAACGGGCAGGAGATTTGGGAAAACCTCATCTGCGTCAGTCTGGAGCGTCAGGACGGCGTTCCGTCCGTCGTCCTTTTCATGAGTCAGGACGTTACGGAAATGAAAGAGAGGGAGCTTGAGGCGAGCAAGAAATTCTCCATCCTTGATCGCAAAGAGCGGCAATATAGCATGGCTTTGACCTCAAACGCCTTCTGCAGCTTCGAATTCAATGTCAGCGAGGATGCTCTCGAGAGCGACGTCGTCGCCGATTTTAACGGCGACAAGATGTCTCTGATCAAAACGCTGGGCCTGACTGTTCCCTGTTCGGCCAGCGAGTTTTTCAAGTCTTTGAGCAATAGAGTCCTGCCGGAATCCCGACCGGAATTTACGCGAATAGCTAATATTGATTTTCTGAAAAAAAGCTACGCCGACGGCAAGAAAGAAATCGATCTCGAATACTGGAGCAGGGACGCGAAAAAGGGCGAAAGGTGCGTCAGAGCGACCTTTTATCTGACAGCCGACGATATGAGCGGCGATGTCATCGCCCTCGTCGTGGCGCGGGATATAACCGAGATGGTTCGGGAACGCAGACGACAGACGAAGGCGCTGAAAGACGCTCTGGCCCTGGCCCAACGGGCGAACGAGGCCAAGACTTCTTTCCTCTCCAATATGTCTCACGATATCCGCACGCCAATGAACGCGATCATCGGCTTCTCGACGATCGCTCTCGAGCGGCTGGACAACAAGGAGCAAGCGCGGGAATGCCTCCAGAAAGTCCTTTCTTCTTCCAATCATCTGTTGAGTCTGATCAACGACATCCTGGACATGAGCCGAATCGAGAGCGGCAAGATGCACTTAAAGGAGCAGGAATGCAATATTTCCGAGCTCATTCACAATCTCGTAACCATCTTGCAACCGCAGGCCAAAGCCAAGCGGATGCGTCTATTCATCGATACGTTCGATGTGATTAATGAAGACATTATAGCCGATCCGCTGAAGCTGAATCAAATCTTCATCAATCTCTTGAGCAACGCCATAAAATACACTCCGTCGGGCGGAAATATAGAATTTCGCATGACCCAGAAAGCCGCCTCTAAGCGCGGCTTCGCCGAATACGTGTTCGTCATCCGCGACAACGGCGTAGGCATGTCGCCCGAATTCGTCAAGCATATTTTCGAGCCTTTCACGCGCGAAACGACGACGACCTTGAGCGGCGTTCAGGGCACTGGCCTTGGAATGGCGATCACGCGAAATATCATCGAATTGATGAACGGAACAATAAAGGTCGATAGCGAACAGGGCAAAGGCTCGACCTTTACAGTAACCCTGACCTTCAAGATTCAGGACAAAGCGACGGACGAGATCAGCCTCGATGCTTTGGCCGGAGCCCGCGCTCTGGTGGTCGACGACGATATGCACGTCTGCGACAGCGTGGACAAGATGCTTAAAAAGCTGGGGATGCGGGCGGAGTGGACAACCTCCGGTCGCGAGGCGATATACCGCGCGAAGATGGCCAAGGACGAAGGCGATCCTTATCAGACCTATATCATCGACTGGCAGATGCCGGAATTGAGCGGCGTAGAGACAGCGAGGCAAATTCGCCAGATAGCCGACGACGGAACGCCGGTCATCATCCTCACCGCTTACGAATGGGCGGACATCGAGGACGAGGCGAAGGCGGCGGGAGTCACCGCTTTTTGCGCCAAACCGCTCTTTATGTCCGATCTGCGCCGAGCTCTGATCGCGGCCCATGGCATTGGCGCGGAGACAGAGAAGAAGGTCGAGGAGCTTTCGTTCAAGAACGCGAGAATCCTGATCGTGGACGACGTGGAGATGAACCGGGAGATAGCGGAATTCATACTCTCGGAAAACGGCTTCGTTACCGAATGCGCGACCGACGGAACAGACGCCGTCGAATTGGTTCGCAAATCGCCCGAGGGTTATTACGACGCGATCCTGATGGATGTGCAGATGCCGACTATGGACGGCTACGAGGCGACTCGGGAGATAAAGAGTTTGCCGAGGAACGACGTGGCGACCATGCCCATTATCGCCATGACCGCCAACGCCTTCGAGGAGGATAAGGCGGCCGCGCTTAAAGCTGGCATGAGCGCGCATATCGCCAAACCTATCGACATCGCGAAATTTTTCGAGGTATTGCGAAAGTATTTTTCCAAGGATGTCGACGCTTGACTTCGCTTCAGCTTTCCAGAGTCATCCCGAGTTTTTCGAGCAACTCGAAGAGTTGCTCGTTGCTGTCGTAGGCCAGACTTATGCGTCCTTTCTCCACTGTGCCGCTAATGCGGACGCCGCAGTTGAGAGTCTGTCCTATACTCTTGGCGAGGCGTTTTATTTCGGGATCCTTCGGGGCTCTTTCGCGGGGCGCGTCCTGATCCCAGGGGAAGGAGCCCTCCGCTCGCCAGATACCGACGGCTTCTTCGACGTCGCGAACCGACATATTTTTTTCGATGATTCTTGTCAAGAGGCTATCGATCAATTCCTCTTCGGGAAGCGCGGCGAGACAGCGGGCGTGGCCCATGCTTATCGTTCCCGCGTTAACTTCCTTTTTCGCCGAGTCCGGCAGATTGAGCAAGCGCAGAAAATTGGACACCGTGCCCGTGTCCAGGCCCACCCGCGCCGCGAGCTCTTCCTGACTCAAGGAGAGGGCTTCCTTGATCGATTGCAGAGCGGTCGCGCGCTCGATGGGATTGAGATCCTCGCGCTGTATGTTTTCGATGAGCGCGACGATCAGCGCTTCGCTGTCGTCGATCTCTTTGACGATCGCTGGAATTTCGTCAAGGCCGGCGAGTCCGGCCGCGCGCCAGCGTCGTTCTCCGGCGACGATCTGATATCGCCCCTGACCAATCGATCTGACGAGAATTGGTTGCAGGACGCCTTGCGCGCGAATGGAAGCGGCCAGATCGTTAAGACTTTCGTCCGAAAAGGTATGCCTGGGCTGTTCAGGATTCGGTTCGATCATTCGCAAGGGGAGACCGCTCGCGGCGACTTCGGCGACGCCCGCCTCCGCTTCCTGAATGTTGGGTTTGAAAAGCGCGTCCAGCCCGCGTCCAAGCCCCTTGTTTTGAAGACTCATATCCGCTTCCTCCCGCCAGTGATATTGACAAATTTACAGCGCGATAGCAATTTCCCGCTAAAGCGAATTTCGGAGGGTTTCATGTTCGATGCGAATAAAATTTCGCGTTTCTACGACGCGAACGGCGAGTTGGTCGAAGTGAGGATCCCCGCCGGGGAATGGAGAAAAATCGAGCCGCTTATCGCGAAATTTCAAACAGCCTCGCCCGCTCCGGCTACTCTGGATTCCGATTCGGCCATGGACGAATTCAAACGTTTCATGGCCGCCTGGGATTATCGATACGACTACGATCCGGCGGTGAAATGCCCCGTCTGCTCGACCGAAACGCTCGACTGGCGCGCGGACGCCGCGAGGCCTTTCGCGTTGAAAACAGCCAGCCTCGGCGGGACGTTGATCTTTGTCTGCGCCGGATGCGGCTCGATCATTCGTCACAAATACTTTCGCTATAACTTTGAAACGGAAGTCGATTCCGCCGTCAGTTGAGCGCGACTTTTTTTTCAGGCTTTCGCATGGTAACTTCCCGCGCGAGGCCAAGATAGGCTTCGGCTCCCCGCGATTTGACATCGTAATGAATGATCGATTTTCCATGACTTGGAGCCTCGGAAAGACGCACATTCCTCGGGATGACCGTCTCGAAAAGCGACTCGCCAAAACAGCGTCGCACTTCGTTCTTTACTTCCTTTGTCAGACGATTTCTGGAATCGTACATGGTAAGGACAATGCCGAGCAGACTCAATCCCTGATTTAGCAGACGTTGAACCTGCTCGTAAGTCCCCAGAAGCTTTACAATCCCCTCCAGAGCGAAATATTCGCATTGCAGGGGCACAAGCAACTCCTCTGAAGCGCAGAGAGCGTTTAGCGTAAGCAGACTGAGCGACGGCGGACAATCCAGAATTATGTACTCGTAATCCTTCTCTTTTTCGATCGCGCGAACGCACTCGCGCAAGTAGTATTCGCGGGCCATCTTGTCCACAAGCTCCAACTCGGCGGCCACAAGATCGGGCGAGCCGGGAAGCAGGGACAAAAATGGCGCGGAAGTATTTATTATGACTCGCGGAGCTTTGGACGGCGTGTAAAAGACGGAATAAAGATTGCCGTTGGCGGCCTCCTCCGGGCTTACGCCGAGACCGCTTGTCGCGTTGGCTTGCGGATCGCAGTCCACCAGCAGTGTCTTCTTCTCCATCACGGCGAGGGCCGCGGCCAAATTAATCGCGGTCGTAGTTTTGCCTACGCCGCCTTTTTGATTTGCGATGGAAATGATGCGCGCCATTTCTCCTCCGCGCTATGAAGGACGATCGCTCGCCTTGCGTAAAACCTTCGCGATAAATGGGACGACGCGAAAGAGTCGCGAGATTCTCAAAGGCGTTTTCCCCTTGGACTTATCGCGCCGCGACTCGAAGCGCCGACGGTCGACTTCGCGACGCGCTCTATATTTGTCCCATGATATGTCTTTATAGAAAGGGCGCGGGATAAGGTCAAGCGGCGCTTGAAAGTCTTGAAAAAGAGTAGTAAATTTTTAAAAATTTATCGTTTAATCAACGACTCCCAGGCGCGGGCGAGGCGCTCGCGTCCGAAGTCCGGCGGAACAACCGCCTATCATAAAGCCGGAGATTAAAAATGCCGTTAAAAAAACTGTTCCTCATTCCGCTTCTGCTCTTCGCCGTCGCGACTTTTCCCGCGGGCGAGAGCGTCGCGGCGACCGCGAACTCCGCGGAGCTGGAAAACGCCGTGCGAAACCTGTTGTCTGAAAACCCGAATCTGATCCTCGACGTGTTGCGTCAAAACAGCGAGGCTGTGCTCGACATAGCGCAACAAGGATCCAATTTGCGCCGCAAGCATAACCTCGAAGCCCAATGGCGAGAGGATCTCGCGAAGGACAAGGAAACGCGCCTCAAGGACAGGCCCGTGCTTGGCAACAAGGACGCGAAGGTAAAGATTATCGCCTTTTCAGATTTCACTTGCCATTTTTGCGAGCAAGCCTCAAAAACTCTCGACGCTATCCGCGAGGAATACGGCGACGACGTGGCGCTGGTTTTCAAACACCTGCCACTCGATGAGAAAGGCCCCGGCGCTCTGGCTTCGGCTTATTTTATAGCCATTTCGCAACAAAGCGAGCCCAAGGCCTGGGAATTTTATCACAAGATGTTCGACAATCGCGAAAGACTCCTCGCCGAGGGCGAGCCATTTATAAAGCAGACCGCCGAGAGCCTCGGCCTGGACGTAAAGAAGCTTCAGAAAGAGGCGCAGAGCAAGAAGGTAAAGGACATTCTCGCCCAGGATCTCGAAGACGGACAGAAATTGGGAATTGAGGGCACGCCCTATTTTCTGGTCAACAATCTGGTCATCCGCGGAGCGTTGCCGCTCGAACTATTCAAAAACGCCGTAGATATGGCAAAAGCCGCGAAATCCTGAACCGCGCGCGAAGCTAAACGCTTTGGCGAACAGGTCGAGGCGCGATAAATTAACAAAAAGAGGGAATCCGACCGGATTCCCTCATGTATTTGGAGCGAAGTTCGCGGCTCCGCGCTATATATTTACAAATCCGTCCAGGCAAACGCTACCAGCAGCAAGGACCGCCGCGCCAATGGCCGCCGCCTCTCGGGCCATGGTGGCCGCCCCGATCGCCGTAATGTCCTCTATGCCCATACCAAACGCCCTGATCGCGACTCTGGCCGCGCCCGGGGTACGCCGGAGCGTAGAGATCCGCTGAAAGGCCGTTTTCGACGAGTTCGGCGCGAGCTTTGGCGCGCGCGGCGAGCATCCTGCCTCTTAATTCGCCAATTTCGCGCGAAAGCCGCTCTATCGCCGCTGGATCGGGGTTCGGGCTAGCCATCTCCTCGTCGAGCAAAGCGCGTTTTTCGGTTAGCGCCCGACGCGTGGCGTCCATCGCGGCGTAATTCTCATTGAAAATTTCCTCTGCCATCCGCTGTTGATCGGGCGTCAAGCCGTTCCTGTTTCCCCGCTGGGCGGCGTCCGCGAAGCCCGTCATACCCGCAAAAATGAGCGCGGCCAAAGCTAGTCCGCAAATTTTCCCGCTAAATTTCATAAAGCCTCCTTACGCGTGTTTGTTATAAATTAGCAATCCGCGTGCCATTAAGCGGACAAGCGAAATTTAGCCGCGAAAAAGGCGAAGTCGCCCTACTTCATGCTCGGGAACCTTTCTGTCGCGCTTCGATCTGTTACCTTTTTGCCCGCTCTCGCCGCGACGCGTGTAAAAAAGCGTCGATCGTCTCGATGAAATTCATGAAGGGTATTTTTTCGCGTAGCCTCGAGGCGAGAGCATATATCCTCCGACGATCCGGGTCTCGCTGTTCCCTACGATTACCAGAGAGAGCATATCGGCAAGCTCCGGATCGAAAACGTCGAGGGTCGCGATCATGGTCGATTGACCCGGTCGCGATATGTTCCTCGCCATCCCAACGGGACAGGCGGGAGATCGATATCTTTTAGCGATTTCGAGAGCCTTTTTCAGGTAATCGGGTCGTCCGCGCGAGCGAGGATTATAGAGGACGCAGACAAAATCGGCTCCCATGGCCGCGTTCAGACGCCTTTCGATTAATTCCCAGGGAGTAAGGAGATCGCTTAAGCTTACGCAAGCGAAATCATGGCCTATTGGAGCGCCCAGGAGGGCGGCGCCCGCGCAAAGGGCGGGCACACCCGGGATGACCTGAAAGGGAACGCTCTCGAGTGCCTCTTCCTCCTCAAGGATCTCGAGCGCCAGCGCGGCCATGGCGTACACGCCCGGATCGCCGGAGGAGATCAGCGCGACGTTCATCCCATTGCGCGCGGCCTCCGCGGCCTTTTGGCACCTTTCCCTTTCGGCCTT
>JAAUYY010000067.1 GCA_014804865.1 Desulfovibrio sp. | reverse complement strand
AAGGCCGCGCATAAAACCGTCAAGCCGACCGCCGGGCTTCTTTTTCGCGAGGACGCGCCGGAATCTTTGGGCGCGTCGCCCAAGCCAGCTCTATGACGATCGCCTTTAAACTGGAAAAATAACGCGGGTTTATAAAATAAAAAAAATATATATTTTAAGAAACATTTAGTTTCTTTGACGGACTTTTCCATGACTACACTATAAACTCTCCCACAAGTTCTAGCAATAGTTGAGATTTTATCAATATTTTTTTATCTTTTAAGTCAATCGCGCTTGAAATCGCTCTCGCGGTCGCGCGAACTCGAGTAGGCGCCAATTTCGCGCCTGTCATCGCGGNGCGAACGCGGCCACGCGAACTGGAAAGATAATTCCCGCTCGCGACAATTTGAGGCGCCTCGNTCCAATAATTCTCGCTCCGGAGGAAATTAATGTCTGAAGGCAAAATTAATTACGACGCGCTTCTCCATCTGGACAGCCGCGACGAAAACGTTTTTAAACTNGTAGCNCGCAACGCGCGAAACTACCTCGACGGCTTGCCCGACGAGAAATTCGAGCTTCGCGTCGTCGCGAACGCGGGCGCGGTGACTCTTTTTACCCGCGAGCATGGAGATCTGCGGGAACTGATCTTGCCCCTNGTCGCGAGAGGCGTCCGTTTCATGCTTTGCGCGAACGCCATAGCCGAGAATNANATCGATCGCGATAGTCTTTGGCCGGAATGCGAAATTATTCCCGCCGGGTTGATCGAAATAGTAAGATCGCAACGCGCGGGCTTCGCCTATATTAAACCTTAATTAAATAGATNACGCTCGCCAGTTGGAAAAGGCCCATTATCCCCTTCTGGCCGCCATTTGCGTCGCGCTCTTCTTTTCGCCGCTAATGGCGGCCGGCGTAAACGCCGTTCTTCCCGAAATGGGAGTCAGCCTTTCGGCGAGCGCTTTGCAATTAAGCCTNGTCGGCGCTTCCTATTCTCTCGGTCTCGCCATTCTTCAGCTAGTCTGCGGCAGTCTTGGGGATATCCTTGGNCATAGACGAATCTTTCTAGGCGGCGCGATCATATTCGGNGTCTGCGGTCTNCTTCTCGCCCTTACCGCCAATATCTACCTCTTCCTCGGCCTTCGTCTTATGCAGGGACTAGGNGCCGCGATGATTAGCGCCTCGAGCTTCGCCCTTCTGGCGTCCGCGGCGCCTCCCGACAAACGATCGGTCTATCTCGCCTATCTCAACGCGGCCGTTTACGCCGGCATAGCCTGCGGCCCNACCCTGGCCGGTCTCATCGCGGGAGCTTTCGACTGGCGCTGGATCTTCGGACTGAATTTTTGCGCTTCGACGTTTATTTTTATTTTAATGCGCTATTCAGTCGATCACGAGTGGCGTCCGTCCAGCCACGAAGAATTCGATCTAACCGGCTCCGCGATGTACGCCGCGGCCATGACCGCTTTCATGGTCGGCGCGACCATAGTGTCTCGCGCTCCGCTANCCGGATCTTTCGCTCTCGCCCTATTNGTCTCTCTGCTCGCGCTATTCGTCAGACGCGAGGCGAAATGCAAATTTCCGATTCTCAATCTCCGACTCCTACTTCGCGATAAAGTCCTCTTTCTCTCCGTCCTGGCCGCTTTCGTAAACTACGCGTCCTTTTTCGGCGTCGTCTTCTATTTCAGTTTTTATCTTCAAACTGGCAAGGGCTTCGGCGTCCGCGAAACAGGCTTTATCCTCTCGGTTCAGCCAGTTTTTCAAGTTCTCTGCTCGCCTCTCGCCGCGCGCCTTTGCAAAATCTGGAACGANGCGCGCGNAGCCGCGTTGGGCGTAGTCGTTTGCGCTATTGGCTTGATCGCCGCGGCCTTCGTCCGCGTATCNTCCCCTCTCTGGATACTTTTAGGGGCGCAAGCCTGCCTTGGCGGAGGCATAAGCGTATTCTCCCTCGCCAACACGTCGCTTATCCTCGAGCGAGCGGGCAAAGCGAACGTTGGCCAAGCCTCNAGTCTGACAGGATCCATGCGNACNGCNGGCCAGCTCTCGAGCATGGTTTTAATAGCCTTTACCTTGAGCGTCGTAATCGGCGAAGCTGGCGTTACAAAAGAAACTCTGGATGGCTTCATGACTTGTATGCGAATCGATCTCATTGTCTTCGGCGCCCTGAACGTCGCCGCCGCCGGAATCGCCCTTTATCGAGTCAGAGTATAAAAAATTATACTTTAAAAACGCGCCCGCGCCAAAAAANTTTTATNAATTTAATAATATATTTCAATAAAATATCAATTAATTTCACCGCGGCAAAAAAATGGTAAAAAAAGTCTAAAGTTTAACGCGATAGGGACGTATAAGCGATTATGAACGACAATTCCGCTATGGAAGCCCAGGAAGAATCGAAGCTTGTAGGCGAATCCTGCATTAAGCTCGCCAGACCTTTAAACCGGATACTGGAAGGGTACGAGAAGCAGGTGCTCACTGCGCGCCAACTCGCGAGATTCCGGGCAAAATCGCGAAAAGCCGCCGGGCTGGATCCCGCGGAGCCGGAGCGCGGCCAAAATCGCGAAAGAACGATCTCAAGCGTGGTCGAGGAGCTGTCGTTGACCTTGATGTTTACGGGAAACAAGTTTCCGATAATCGAGGATATTCGCAAGGAAGTATCGAGGCAACTCGACAAGGAAGTCGAATTTGTTTATCCGCCAGGCAAGCCTTTAAAATATTATATCAGGGACGAGAAAGGATTGCGCCGCCTGACGCCTGAAGAGCAACGGTTTTTGGACGAGGCTTTAATAAGGATTACTCGCCAGAAAGTTGACGAGAAAATGGCCGATCATCCGCGCAGGATTGATAGGTCAGCCTAAAAAGCCGGGGATTCGCCAGCGCGAGCGACAGAGTCGACGCGAAGCGCGATTCCCAATCATTCCGAAAGCCAGGCGGGAAGGCGACAAGGCGAAAACCAGGTCGCAACGGGAGCCGCGATGGAACATACGAATCCGCAAACCCAGAAAGTTTTTCAGGGCGATTTCAATCTTGGACAAATATCGGACAAAGCCGAAATCCCCGCGGAGCCCGAACAGGACGAAGCGGTCCGAGACGCCCTGCTTTTCACAACAGCCCTGCGCGGAGCGCATAACGCCCCGGACATTCGCGAGAACAAGGTCGAAGCGATACGCGCGGCCCTCGCGGCGGGATCTTACGCCATCGACGCGAAAAGAATAGCCGCGGCGCTGATCCGCGATGATCCCGAATTATTCCGACTGTAAAATTTAATAACGCCGCCATTCCTGGCCGCCTTCGGGCGGCTTTCTAATTTAATTCCTTCCTTTCGCGCAGCTCACCGAGCTGGGCCGCCAATAGCTCTCGCCGCGGCGATTTCCGTTTCGCGAATAGCGGCTAGCGCACCCTCCTATTTCCGCGCGGGTTCGGATCTCTATTTCTCTCAAGCCTCCTCCGTCTTATCCGATATATTTTTATAACGAGGCGAAACTGAAATTTCCAGCTCGCGCATCCGCTTCGCGCCGTCTTCCTCTCCCTCGATTTCATAAAAGGCACGGATTGTGCATCTAACGTAAAAAAATTTATGAAAATAATGGGGCAAACATTGCGAAATATTTATAACATATTGAATTTCCAATGTTTATATTAGCCTGGGCAAAAGGAGTATTCGCCATGAATTTGACTGTTATAAAACGCCTTTTTCTGGTCGTCGCCGCGGCCGTAATGTGCGTTGGACTCGCGTCTCCGTCCGAAGCGGTTCGCATCAAGGACATCGCCACATTCTCCGGCGTGCGCGACAATCAGCTTATCGGTTACGGTCTTGTCGTGGGTCTCGCGGGCACAGGCGATAAAAAAGATTCCGCTTTTACGATGAGCTCGATGAAGAACATGCTTGATCGTATGGGCATCGGTCTCAATTCGTCAGCTTTGAAAGTAAAAAATGTGGCCTCGGTAATGGTCACGGCGAAAATGCCCGTGTCTTCCAAGCCGGGCACGCGTCTTGACGTTACAGTGTCCTCCGTAGGCGACGCTACTTCCCTGCTCGGCGGCGTGCTTTTGCAGACCGCTCTAAAGGGCGTGGACGGCAACACATATTGTCTCGCGCAGGGAGCCCTTACCGTCGGCGGCTATTCCGTCAACGGCGAGGCGGCCTCCGTATCCAAAAACGTAAGCACCGTCGGTCTCATTCCGGGCGGAGGCATAGTCGAGCGCGAGATTCCGTTCCAATTCAATCAGCAAGATCACCTTACCCTTAACTTGCGGGTAGGCGACTTTACGACGGCGCAACAGGTCGCGGAGCGGCTTAATTCCGCGCTTGGCGGCGCCTACGCCAGGGCTACGGACGCCATGAGCATCAACGTCGACGTGCCGCAACAATATCGTCATAATCTCGTGCCGCTGATGGCTTCCGTCGAAAATCTCGAAGTGACTCCCGACACCGCCGCGAAAGTGGTCGTGGACGAAAAGACGGGCACGGTTGTCCTTGGCAAGGATGTCCGCATAACTCGAGCCGCCGTGGCGCATGGCAATCTGCAGATCACAGTGCAGGAGAGCGAACAGGTTTCGCAACCCGGCCCATTCTCCAATGGACAGACTGTGGTTACGCCGGAAACCAACATCAACGTCAGGGAAGAAAACAGGCGTCTGCATCTTGTGGAAGGCGCCACGCTACAGGAACTTGTCGATGGTCTGAACGCCATTGGCGCGACGCCGCGCGACCTAATCTCGATCTTGCGCAGCCTGCAAGTCTCGGGTTCATTGCACGCGGATCTGGAGGTAATATAAATGAGTTCTCCGTATATCGCTCCCGAGGCGAGTTTCTCCGAGCAGTCGCATAGCGCCATGCAAAATCAGCTGGGCGGTCTTGGAGGACTGAACGGCAAGAATATGACGCCGGAGGCCAAGGCCAAAAAGTTGCGCGAAGCGTGCGAAGGCTTTGAATCCATCTTTATTCAGAAGATGTGGCAGGAGATGCGCAACGCCGTTCCCAAGGGCGGATTGCTCCAGGGTCGCGAAGAGAGATTCTGGCAGGATATGTACGATCAGGAGCTTGCCAAATCCATGACGAAGGCCGGAGGCATCGGCCTGGCGGACATGATGTACGAGCAGCTTTCCGCCAATCTGGGCGACGCGAGCAAAGTCGCGGCCGGTCGCGGAGCCTCTTCCGCCTTCGCGCCCGAAGCCGCCCCGCTCTTCGCCCAGGCAAAACCCGCGACGGCATCGATCCTCGACCCCGAGCCGATCGAAGAGACGACGCCTGTAACCGATATGTCCATATATGACGGAGACGCGCCCCAGGCTGCGGATGTCGCCGACGCGGTCTCCGTTAGCGAAGCGCCCGTCGTTCAGGCTCCGATAGTTTCGCCGACTCCCGCGCAAGCGCCTGTAGAGGCGGCGAAGCCTGAAAAGTCGGAGAGGAAGCGTCCGGAACGGATAAAGAAGACCGGCCACGAGGGAGACAGCGCCCTTAATCTGGCTTATCTCGCCCGTCGCGAAGCGGGCGACAAGCTGGGAAGCAGGGCTGTCAGACCGGCCTTGCAACCGCGCAAAGCGCGTCAGGCCGAGGCGGCTCCGACGAATCAGGAGCAGGCGGTCGCCGCCGCCCCCAATCCGGGCAGCGAAGCGGCTCTCCGTTCCGCCGTTGAAATGGCCCGTTCCGGGAACGTAGGCGAATCGATAAGCTCCTCCCGTTCCATGCAGGACATTGTAACGAGCGTAAAACTCGAGAACGCGAAGCTCGCCGCCCAAGCGTCGGGCGTCGAATCCGCCGCGGAGGTCGTCGCGGAAACTCCGGCGATCCGCAAGGTTACCGTAACCTCCAATATCCCGAAGAACCAGAAGAATCGCAAGAACAACGAAGTTATCCGCCTGTTGAACGCGGATAACGTAAGCGCGAACAGCAACGCCGGCAAAGGCCTCGCCGCCTATCACGCGGCCCAGGAGCAGAGCAAGGCCGCTCCGAGTCCCAATGTCCAGCCGGCCGGAGCGCAGGCTCCCATCGAGCCGCTGACCGTCGCGGAAAACGACGCCCATCCGACATTCTCCATCCCGCCGCTCACCGGCGCGGAGGCCGGAAATAGATAATTGGGCACGATTATTGCACGAAATCATGCAACAAGAATAAAAGGAAATATTTGCCATTATCTATATGAGCGAGGCTAAGGGATGTATCAGATAGTACAAGAAAGTCTATTCAGGCAAGACAAAGCTCTACATTTATTGCGCGACTTGCTGGAAGAAGAATATGAAATTTTGCTTGGGCGCGACACGAGCGCCGTGGCGTCCCTTGAATTTTCAATCCAGGAGCTGATCCGCCAAATCGCGGTTGAGAAAACCTTGGTAATTCGTTCTCTCGCGGGACAAAGAGTTTTGGAGTACGCGGAGACATTGCCCGAGGATCTGGCGTCGGTGCTTCGCCAACTCTTTCAGTCCGTGGACGCGGGAGAGCAGGGCGTATCCAAGCAGGCCTCGCGCAACGCGCAGTTAAGCCTCGCGCTTCTGGATCAAAGCGCGTACACACTAAAGGCCCTGACAAACCAGGTTACTCCAATGACGGGAGTATATGGGCGCAACGGCGGCTTCAGGCACGCGGCGCATCCTCAGGCCGCATTAATATCAGGGAGATTATAGATCATGCTTAGCGGTTTAATGAATATAGGACAATCTGCTCTAAACGCGTCCCAGGCGTGGATATCTGTCACAGGCAACAACCTGGCAAACGCCGACACCGAGGGCTATTCCAGACAATACGTAGATCAGAAAGACGCCGGCGGCCTTACCTATAAGCCGGGCGCGCAGCCTCTCGGCGTCAACGCCCAGCAGATTATGCGCTTCTTTGACGCTTTCCTGGAAAGCAGATATGTGCGCCAGTCGACGAACTCCGCCCGCTGGGATCAGCAGGACACCATCATGGCGTCTCTTGAAAATATCTTCAACGAGGCGAACAGAACGGGCGTAAGCTCGGCGCTCACCAACTTTTTCAACGCGTGGCAAGATTTGTGGCTGCGTCCGGACGACACGTCGGTTCGCCAGAGTCTGCTCTCCTACGCGGACAACCTCGCGGATATGTTCAAGTCGACCGAAAAGGCCGTCAAGGAAATTCAGGAAGAGATGGACGTGTCCATCAACACGGCCGTAAGCAGGGTAAATGAAATTTCTACGGCCATAGCTGATCTGAACAAACAGATCGAGCGTCACACCATCGACGGCATGAGCAATCCGAACAGCCTTCTCGACAAGCGCGATCAGCTTGTTCGCGAACTGGCTACTTATGTCGACGTTGAGACTGTGGATCATGGCAAGGGCAATTTCCGCGTTCAGCTCTCCACCGGCCAG
>JAAUYY010000066.1 GCA_014804865.1 Desulfovibrio sp. | reverse complement strand
TCCTCTTCAATATCCGCGGGATAGACGCCCATGAATTCTATATTGGCGTCCGTAGCCATTATGGAAAGAGTTCCGCCCTTGGCCTTTAACCAGATAGATCGAAGATAGGCCGCTCCAGCCTTGCTGGGCAATACGGCGGCCGCTTTGATCAGCCCGTCTATTATCGTCGCTTTCTGGACTTTAAGTTTCATCTCGCGTCTCCTTTTTCTTAATATTAAATTTTAATTTAAATTTTTGTTTTTAATTGGGGCCGTCAGTTTGTGCGTTACTTTGTTANCNNCNTGAAATAATTATTAATTTTTTTGACTTTTAACGCGCTGTTTGGCGTTTTTTCGGGCTATAAAAATTTGATTTCCTGTTCGATCGCGCGNTNNGGAGGNTTTAATTTGTCGCGTTTTCCAGTTTTGTCAGCAATTCGCGCGCGTCTTTGTCCGTATCTTTTAGCTTATTAATTTTTTTGACCGCGTGCATTACTGTGCTGTGATCCTTTCCGCCAAAGATTCGCCCCACTTCGGGATAGGACAAACCCAGCTTGTTTCGACATAGGAACATGGCCATTTGTCTGGCCAGCAACGGCGCGGGTTTGCGGGTCGGCGCCANGATATCCTGAACCTTTAGTCCGAATGATTGAGCGACTTTTTTTAGGATTCCCGCCGCGTCAANCGGTTTCGAAAGAGCGCGCGAGGCGAGCAGACTTTCCAATTCCGCGACCGACGGAGCGCGATCGCGCGTCTGCGTAAAAAATTCGATTTTGCGGAACGCTCCGCTGATCTGGGAAAAACGCTGGGCGGATCGGGCTATGAAAAGCAGACGATCCTTTGAGAGTCCGGCGTCTAATTTCGCGTTCATTCGTTCGGCGCACTTTAATCGCGTTTCCAAATCCGGCGNNTCTATGACTACGCTTAACCCGCTTTCCAGTCTTCCGCGCAAAGCCGGAGCAAAATTATCCAGNCTCTCTTCNCGACCCTCAATCGCGACTATGAAGGCGAAACCCGGTCGCGAGCCGCGCTTCTCGCAAACCGCGTCAAAGAGTCGCGTCAANCGAGCCTGCATATCGACGNATTTTTCAATTTCATGCAGATCGTCAAGCAATACGCTGGAGCGCGGACAGCGATCCAGCTCCTCGCTNGCGCAATAAGCCAGAGCGGTTGTCTTAAGAATATCGCGCGCCCCNNTCGCCTCTTTCAAGCCGGAATAAATGAGATTCAAGAGAAAGCTCTTGCCTACGCCCGCCTCTCCGAAAAAGGCCAGCAACGGCAAACCGGGCGATAAAAAATTTTTTTCGTTCCTTTTTAGAGCCATACTCGCCGCGTCGAGCGCCATTTTATTTTTTGGGCCAGAAATGAACGGCGCGAGGCAACTTTCGATATCCCGATCTTCGTCTNGCGAAGGGAAAGTAGAAAAGGCGAAGTCGTCGGCGTCTCCGTCGCCGTAAACAAATTTCGGCTTCCGTTCGCCGAAAAAATTTAACGTCGCTTCCTCGAACTCCCGTTTTTTATTTTTGCAAAACCAGCTTCGCAAGTTTGCGTCGATGAACCGGATTTTTAAAGCGGTCGGAGTTAAGTCGAACTCCATCCCGCCGAGCCAGGGTTCGGAATCAAAATTTTTTTGAAGAAATCGCGCGAACGCTTCGTTCAAGAGGATGACCCGGCAGTCGGAGAGAGGGTTTAGCGGTCGCTTAACGCGACAAAAAGGGCGAATGCGGCGCCTTTGGCAAGTTTTGTAAATTCGCGGCGCGAGTCCGATCCAGTAAGACAGTTTAATTTATTAGCCGACGCTTCGCAAGGACATTTTTGCGAGACGAGCGAGCGAAATGGAGGTCGATAAAACGCGTTCGCGAAGCGCGGATATGTTTGCGTAACGCGAACTTTCGCGGCGGNGTCCGGATTGTCTCCGGNTATTTTCATTTCGTATCGAAGGCAGCGGCGTCCCTATAGCCGTCTTGCTTAATTCCGCTTCAAAGAATAAAATTATAGTATATAATTTGTCGCGATTGACGCAGCGAGCGCCAGCCTCTCAACTCGGGCGGAAACTATACGCTCCGGATGACGATCGAATTTATGAAAAGGGAACGCGGTTTCGTAGCCAAGGGATAATTTTAAGCGCATTTATCATATTTTTTGTTAAAAGACGCGACAACAGGAGCAAGCATGAATTACGAACTCGCCGATCATTTGGTAACCCCAAGAGTGGCTTATACTCACCATGGCTTATACGCCGGAGGCGGCGAAGTCCTGGAATACAGTCGCAAGGGAGTTAACCTGACCAGCCTGGACGATTTTTCAGAGGGATATGGAATATATGTAGAGACGCATCTCGCGAGAAGATATAGCAGAGAGGAATCCATACAGCGAGGAATCAGCAGGCTGGGAGAAGACCAATACAACTTAATTTTTAGAAATTGCGAAAGATTCGTATATTGGTGCATTGACGGGTTGCCCATATGCTCGCAAATTGAAGGGAGAATTTTTGGGATCATTGGGGAATTTGCCCAGGGCTACATTAATTCGCGCAGACTTCCTCCCAATGTTATAGAGCTTCTGACGAGAAATCCGTTTGCGGCGCGAAAGTTGGTTTCCATTTTTGGAAACAACGCGTCAATATTTAATATTTTAGGGCCCGCCCTGTCGCGTTCCAATCTGCCCGGCTTATCTAATTTAATTCCGTCGACGTTAGGCGCCGGAGCGGCTCCCGCGCTCGCTTCGAGCGCGGGGGCGTCCGCGGTCGTCGGACTTATGGGAGGGGCGGGAGCCGGAGTCGCGGGAGCAATAGGGGGAGGCATGGTCGGCGCCGGAACAATAGTCGCCGCGCCTTTAGTCGCGACCGCGGGCGCCGCCGTAGCCGTAGGCTATGGGGTTAAAAAAATTATCGATTATTTTTCGGATTAAAATGACGGCGGCGGAGAATTGAAAGCTATTTTATAGCGAGAGACGATCCTCTCGCTATAATTATTACAGCGTTTTTTGATTAAAACTATGCAAAATTTTAAAAAATTATTAATAAAATCNATAGGCTATAATATGATAGGCGCGCGATTTAACCTCAATGCGCCGTAACGTTCGCGATTGGGNATGAAATTTTATTTTCCGCTTCTTTTGATTTACAAAATTAATTATAAATTTTGTCGCGTCTATTAGAAAGCGATAGATATTCTACAGAGGCGTTATTTTTTAACGCCTCTTTTTTTAAGCAGACTCTCGAACTCCTCNAGTTGCGCGCTTACTGTTTTATGAAGCGCCCAGAGCGCGACGAGATTTGGCAATACCATAAGGCCATTAAACATATCCGCCAGTTGCCAGACCAGATCGACGCGAAGCGTTGATCCCGCGATTACGAAGAGGACTACGAGCGCGCGATATACAGGAACGCCCCGTCCATTAAAAAGAAAGCGAACGTTTTGCGCTCCGAAAAAATACCATCCGACTATTGTCGAAAAGGCGAAAAAGAAGAGGCAGACGGCTACAAACACGCTCCCGAACGAGCCCATATCGACATTGTACGCGGCTTGGGTCAGCCGAATCCCCGCTGGCGCGTCCGGCGCGAATGTCAGGACTCCCGACACCATGATCACAAGGCCGGTGAATGTTATTATCACAAAAGTCGCGAAGACTCCAAAGATGGCGACGAGACCCTGCTGACAGGGATGCTCTACCTTGGCTACCGCGTGGGCGTGCGGCGTGGAGCCCATGCCCGCTTCGTTGGCGAATAGCCCCCTGGCCACGCCATAACGCATCGCNTCGCGTATGGTTATGCCCACCGCGCCTCCGAAGGCCGCTTGGGGGTCAAAGGCCGCGCGGAAAATCGCGGAAAAGGCTGGGAGCAAAGCGTCGCCATGCGAGAAGATAACGTAAGAGCCCCCGACAATATACATCGCCGCCATTACTGGCACCAGTTTCTCGGTTACGCTCGCTATTCGCGACATTCCGCCGATAAATACGAGAGCGGCCAAAAAGCCTACGCCAAGGCCCGTAGCGAGGGCGGGAATGCCGAAAGCGGCGTCGCAAGCTTCGGCGATGGTATTTGACTGCACCATATTGCCTATGAAGCCCAGGGCGACGATAATGGCTACGGAAAAGAATATGGCCAGAGGTTTGGCGCGTTTGCCCATGCCGCCTACAATATACCACGCCGGGCCGCCGACAACATGTCCTTCGGCATCCGTAGTCTTGTAAACTTGGGCGAGAACCGCTTCGGCGAAGATCGTCGCCATACCGAAGAACGCGGCCAACCAGAGCCAGAAAAGCGCTCCCGGGCCGCCCAGAACCATGGCGGTGGCCGTGCCCGCGACGTTTCCCGTTCCTACCTGGGCCGCGATCGCCGTGGCCAGAGCCTGAAACGAGCTCATGCCGCGCGAGTTCGCCTTCGCGCCAAATAAAGAAGCGTCTCCCTTTATATAGCGAATGGCGAGGAAAAATTTCCTTACCTGCACAAAACGCAATCGGATAGTGTAAAAAATACCTGTGCCGCAGAGAAGCGGGATGAGAAAGAGCGTTCCCCAGAGAAAACTGTTAATGTCTGTAACCAGACTCGCGAGATCCGACATCGCTCGCGCCCTAATCGACCGGAACGCCCTGGGAGCGGTATTCGTTAAGCTTGTTGCGCAGCGTGCGGACGGAAATACCCAGAAGCTCCGCCGCCTGCGTGCGGTTGCCATTGGTCGCGACCAATCCTTTGGCGATCATTATTCTTTCCATTTCATGCAAGGGGATCACGGCTCCTCCCAGCGAATCCGGCAAGGCGGCCAGATCGCCGACCTTCTGGCCAATAATGCCATTGGGATCGGAGGCCTGGATATTGTTGAGCAGTTCCGTAAACGTTTCCGTGGGCTGGGGAGCCTCCGTCTCCGATTCGCCTCCCGTCTCGTCAGGCTCGTTGTCATCGAAAATGGGCCAGTTGTCGTTCTCCAACAAAAAATGAGACGGCGATATTGGCTGTCCATTGGCCAATAATACGGCCCGCTCCATGAGATTTTGCAACTCGCGCACATTTCCGGGAAAAGGATACTCGCGCAACCATTGATAAGCTTCGGGCGATACGCTAGTCGGCGGCAAATCGTACTCTTTGACGTACATATCGATAAAAAAGCGCGCCAGCTCGATTACGTCGTCGCCTCGATCTTTCAAGGACGGCAAGCGAAGCGGGATCACATTGAGTCTGAAATATAGATCCTGCCGAAATTTGCCCTGCTTTACCCAATCCTCAAGATCCCTGTTGGTAGTCGCGAGGACGCGGACGTCGACGGGGACGGTCTCCGATCCGCCGACCCTGTCGATTTCCCCTTCCTGCAATACGCGCAACAACTTGGCTTGAAGAGCGAGATCCATTTCCGAAATTTCGTCCAGGAGAATAGTGCCGCCGTTCGCGAGTTCGAACTTGC
Source organism: Desulfovibrio sp. (assembly GCA_014804865.1). The sequence continues at coordinate 566 of JAAUYY010000066.1, read as the reverse complement.
CCAGTTTTCTGGCGATCGCTCCGGTGAAAGAGCCTTTTTCATGTCCGAAAAGCTCGCTTTCGAGAAGATGCTCGGGCAAAGCCGCGCAGTTTACGGCGACGAACGGGCCGTTGACGCGCTTGCTATGGGTATGCAGATAGCGGGCGAACATTTCCTTGCCCGTGCCCGATTCGCCCGTAATAAGCACGGTCGCCTTTGACGGGGCCACTTGACGCGCCAACTTCATTACCCTGGCTATAGCCGGGTTCTGCCCGACAATTTTCGGGCCGTCGGAGTATTTGGGTTTATGGCCGCCGAGCGTGCTAATTTTCGAGGCGGGAAACGGAGTATGCGAACTCTTCGCCAGCGCGAGGACTTTTTCCGGATCGAGAGGCTCTAGCCAATAGTCTTGGGCCCCCAGGGAAAGCAGCCGCTCCGCCTCCGCCGGAGTTCCGTTTTCCGTTATGATCACGACGGGCGGAAAATCGGGATTTTTCTCCCGGGCGGCGAGCAATTCCTCAACTTTAAAACCCGGAAGACTGGGACGGGCGAAAATTACGGAGGGCGGCGACTTGCGAATGGAGAGC
>JAAUYY010000065.1 GCA_014804865.1 Desulfovibrio sp. | reverse complement strand
AAAAGGCTAATCAGACTTGCGGCGAGGGGATCGAGAACGCTCCATTTGGATCCGCCGAGAAGCGCTCCGCCAACGCCGATAACTGTGGCGACCGAGCTTATGGAATCGCTCCTGTGATGCCACGCGTTAGTCTTCAGGGCCAAGGAATCAGTCGCCCTGGCTTGCGCCAATGTGTACCAGTATAAAGCCTCTTTAACGATAATTGACAGGAGCGCCGCCCAGAGGGCGAGCCACGCTGGCTTTAATAAAGTTTCGCCATTAATAAATTTGATAAGCGATAGAACACCGTCCCAGAGGAGAGCTAGTCCGGTCAAAAGGAGAATTAGGCCAACGCAAACGGCGGCGAGCGTCTCGATCTTGCCGTGACCGTATGGGTGATCGTCGTCTTCTGGCTTGGCTGATAGCTTCGCGCAAATCAGGATAATAATATCCGAAGCGAAATCCGAAAGGGAATGAGCCGCGTCGGCTACAAGGGCGGAACTCGAGCCGAAAATTCCAGCGAAGAATTTAAGCGCTGTTAGCGCGAGATTTACGCCTCCGCCAATCAGGGTCGTTCGGCGAATTATTTTTTCCCTGTTCAAATTGAACCTTGCAATACGGCGCGCGATTTACATCGAAGCGACGACTTCGCGCTTTAAATTAAGAGTTTGTTCGCGAAGATCCTTGACCGCTTCGAGTCGAGCTTCGCTATCCCGCTCCGGCTCGCGGTCGCTCTGATATCGATANTAGGCGATAAAGCCTCCCGCGACACATGCGAGAGCCAAAAAGGCTAAAGCTATCGCGAAGACTCCGGCAAGAGCCTTGAGAGCCATAGAAAGCAGCCAGGCGACGCCGAGGCCGACAAAAACGCCGACAAAGCCTCCCGCCAAGCCGGCCAAGCCGCAGACGATGTAGAGAATATTCGATATCGCGTTAATGATGCCGGATCCTGTGAACCTATCAAGACTGAAATCGAAAGATTGATAAATTTGATAACAAAAATAAAGCGCGGCGCAGGGCAAGATAATGAACAGGACGAGAACACGCAAAAATTTCATGAACGAAGCTCCGCCCGACAAGGCGCGCAAATCGGCTTCGATCTTGTTAAGAGTTGTCGTCATCTCGGGTTTCCACGCCGCTCCTCCCGAAAGAAGCGTTTCCAAATCGTCCTTGATCAGAGCGCATTCCTGGGAAACGTTTTCCGATCCGCGCCCAGGATTTTTTTCAACTTTGGCTATATGTCCCTGGATCACCCTGATTAATGCCAGGACGTTATTATTTAGACCATTTTTTCTGCCTACTTCTAGCCTATATTCCTCCGCCGAACCTGTGTGAACATTATTGGCGTATTTTTGGGCAAGATCCGAGACGTATAGAATTTGCTTATTTTTTGCGCGCTCCATAAGCGCCGCGACGGCTTCGTCGTATTTGTCTTCGGCGAATAGCCTGGCTATGTCGGAAGGTATAAGCATATCGCCGCCGCGCCTTTCATTCCACGCGTCCGCGCTTATGATTCCATGATGACGCTCGGCGAAGCGGACGCGCTCCTTTGGAGTCGTCGGCGCTCCGCCTGGTCCCCAGTAAAACTTCTCCGGAGCGAGAGCGGCCGCGAAGGGAACGCGGAGATCCTTTTTCCAATTGGCGTCGACGAAGGCTTCGAGCGTCGGATCCCTTTCTTCCGCGGGCAGGAGTTCGAGCATTTTTTTTATTTTGCCTTCGCCCAAAAGTTTCAATATATGTTGTTCTCCCTCTCCTCCGCCTTTAGTTAGCCAATTTAATATATTTTCCGGAGTCAGTCGCTTACCATACAAAGAAAGCGGGGTTTCGGGCGCGTATTTGCGGATAAACTTGAAAATATATAAATCGGCGTCATTGTCCGCGATCTCTTCGGAGAGTACGGACTCTTGGTCAAACTGATTAGTATTTTGAAGCCACTTCGCGACATTGCCGCGGGCGAGCATACCTTTGCCCGATTTGTATTTTCCAAATTTTGAAGCGAAAGCCAGAGCGAGATCNTGCAGATTATTGTAAGACTCGCCATCGAACACGAACGGCTTGTTTCCAGAGTCGACGACGTTTTCGTAATATACCGGAATATCTTCGCGGCCATCGAGCCAGGCCTTTACCTGCGTCCAACCCCAGCGCTTTTTGTCGTTGCGGGTAAGGAGTCCGGCGAGGAGCGTTTTTTGAGCTTTGGGGAGACTGTCGTCTATCTCCACGCCTTGCGTCGTTAGGATATAGGCGATGCGACCGGCGCTTAATCCCTGAAAAGGATGGGCGCCCATGAGGATCTCGTAAAATATCATGCCGCAGGCCCACCAATCGGCGGGACGCGAAACGATATGACCCAGGAGATCTTCCGGCGCAGCGTACATGGGAGTTAATCCTTTCCGCTCGGTTTCGCGCACGCTAGCTCCGTCGAGCTCGGAAGAAATTCCAAAATCGCTTAACACCAGATTTAACGGCGATTCCGCCCGGACGAGAATATTGGCCGGTTTTAAATCGCGATGCGCTATGCCATGTTCATGGAGCGCGTTAACCGCTTCGCCAAGCTCGCGAACGAACTCGCTAAAATTGTATTTTACGCCCTTATCGAGAGCGTCCGCTACCGAGCCGCCTTGGATATATTCGAGCAATTCGTNCCAGCGACCGGATTTCTTGCCATAGCCGGTTTTAAATACGCCGACTATATGATCGGGACATTCCCGCGAAATATTTTCGTACCGTTCCAATATTTCCGGTTTGGGATTCACGCCTCGTCGATAGAGCTTTAGAACGCGAAGTTCGCCTCCGTCGCGGACAATAATGAGATCGGCCTCCGAGCCTCGCGCNGGCAGCTCGCGCACCTTGCGAAATTCCAGGCCTTCCATAGCGTTGACCGCTTCTGTCCGCGACCGTTCGCCTTCCTGGCCGACGCGGAAATCGTTTCCGCCGTCAAGAACCGTCGCGTCTTCGCTATTCGCTACGCCATTGTCTAAAATTGTTTGACCAGATTCGCGAATCGTAGCCGATTCGCGCGTTTTTCTTTCTCTCATTGCTCGCGCTCCTCCGCGCGAAAGCGCGGGGAAAAGAGATAATATTTATTACAGGTATAAAGCGCGCCGCGGAAAAATCCGAACGCCGTTAATCCCAACGCGTAATTAATCCTGTGTTAATATTATAAAAGATACGTTGTCTCGCGCTCTTTTTTCCCAGATCGCGTCCGCGAGGGATTTAGCCGCTCTTTCCGGCGGCTCCGCCATGCGTTCTTCAAGTTCCTCGAGGGAGAGACACTCCCAGAGACCGTCGCTGCACATCAAAAATTGATCGCCTGGGCCAATCTCCAACTCGGCGCAAAAAATTTGGGGGTCGGGATCGTCGGCGGAGATCGCGGAGGTCATGAGATTCTTGCGCGGATGAAAGCGCGCTTCGTCTTCGGTAATTTGACCCGCGTCGACTAATTCCTGCACTACGGAATGATCATGAGTCAACTTCTCCAGAAAACCGGAGCGCGACCTATAGACGCGACAATCGCCGCAGTTGAATACGAGATTTCGTTCTTTCCCGCGCCAGATTCCGGCAAGAGCCGCGCCCATATGGGGAAAGGCGGTCGCTTTCGCTCGAACCATGCTTTGAATTTCGAGCAATCCCGTCTCGAGATCGCGACGATCAACCCTTCGGTCGGAAAATATTTTCAAACCCGCAAGAATTACCGACGTAGCAAGCTCTCCGCCGCCCGGGCCTCCCATGCCGTCGATTACGGCGTATAGGCCGGAATCTTCGGAAAAGGCGATAGTTATAGGTTCGGGAGTATCCGCGAAGGTTTGTCCGCGCAGAAAAAGTCCGTCCTGATTCATGGCCCTGGTCGGGCCTTTGGTCGTGTAAATATTCGCTATCATAATTTAACTCTCAATACGCAAGACTGCGAAAGGCCAACGCGATCTCCGTCGCGGAGCGGCGCCGGGCCGACAACTCTGGCTCCGTTAATCCATGTTCCGTTCGAGCTCCCCACATCTTCGATCATCCAGCCGCCAGAAGTCAGCGAGACGCGGCAGTGACTTCGCGACACGGTGAGCATATTCGCGAGATATTCCGCGCCAACGCGCTGTCTCCCTACGATTTCGCCATCCGAGGCTGTAAAGACGGGCGCTCCGGACTCGTCGCAGAAGACTACGCCAGAGGCTACGCGAATCGTGGCGNCCGAATCCGGAACTGGCGAGCCTTGGGGCGTCGCGGATTCGACGTTTTCCGCCGGGGTTTCCTCGACCGGCGTTACGTCGCCGATGAATGCCATACATTCTTGACACATCATTTGAGAGATGGGGTTATGGAAATCGCAGGAGGGACAAATTTTAATCAGAGCCATTATTCGCTCCCAATAATTTTTCCGCGTCGCCTATTTTTGGAACGCCGATAAGAAAGAGATTGCCGCGATGTGTGGCTAGTTGCAACTCGCCTTTGCGCGCGCGAAGCCAGTCCGCGTATAATGACTGATTTCGGAATATTAGCGCGNGTTGATTTTCCGATCCTTTCCAGGCGGCCTCTGTCGGCAGATCGCGTCTAAAGGAGCCCTCGATGAGGCATCCCGCAAGGGACATGAGCCAGGGATTATCGCGAAGGAGATCTTCGCCGTCTCCGCCGCTATAAATTATTATATCGTCGACGCCCGCTTTCGCGAGAAGCGAAAGAAGGATTTTTAGTTCTTCGCTTTGTTCGAAGGGCTCCCCGCCGGAGATAGTTACTCCGCGAGCGCCAGACTTGAGAATATCGTTAGCCAGTTCCTCTGGGGAGATAATCTCGCAAAAGGGCGAGGTTCGCGGCTGAAAACGACGCGCCATGCAACCGGGGCAGGCGCGCGAGCACCCCTGAAACCAGACCCCGTACCTTTTTCCGGGGCCCAAAACAAGCGTGGGATAGTGTCTGAAAGCGACGCGCGTCAGTTTTTCTCCAGAATTAAACGCCAATTTTCGCCGTCTTCGACGAAGTTAGCAACGNGATAATTTCCGGCTCGAGTATCCAGTTCGAAGAGGGCGCGAGCGAGAGGATCGGCCAGATATTTATATAAGGGCGAGNTCGAATCCCGATTTCCCCGATTCGAGTTTACTAGCTCGTTTATCCTCGCCAGCGCTTCCGGGGAGTATTCCAGATTAATATTATAGCGCTCGGACAGAGCGGNCCGAATAGAGTCGACTATTCCCTGGAAGGGAGGCGGAGCGTCGCTAGGCCGGATAAAATTGTAAAGATTTTCCCAGACAATCGGCTGGTTGAAAATTCCCAGCCCGTCTCCGGATGGAGGCAAAAATCTTTCCAGATAATTAGCCAACGGATCGCGGACGTCCTGGGAAAGGTCATTCAACAAAGAGTACACTTCGTCATTTATTGAATCGCTGGTTCCAGTAAATTTGATGATTCTTCTGCCTAAGGTTTCGCGCAGACGGGCGAGGGCGGCGTCGAGGACATCGTTCATATCGCGGCCTCCGCCGGCTCCGCGCCCGAATTGTAGGTCCGCTGCTGGGGCTCGCTCAATTTCATCGATAAGCTCACGCGTTTCGCGAATTAATGCGAGCGCTTCGGGATGAGACTTGTTCTTGCGGAGAAGTTCGCGGGCGTAGTCGATATCGCTTCCGCCATAGACATTATTTTTATATTGGACGGGCAGATCGCCGACCTTCAGGATTCGACCGCGTTTTTCAAGATTCATGAGCCGAGCGATCGCCTCTTCGTATTTGCCGTCCTTAAATAATCCGGCGACTTCGGGAGGAATGATAAAATCGGGGCCTCCCATATCGCGCCAGACGTTAAGCGCGAGAAGATTCGGGTTCCGCTCGGCGAATTTAATGCGTTCGAGCGTCGTTTTGGGAGATCCATCTATTCCCCAATAGAATTTATCCGGGGCGATAGACGCGGCCAAAGGAAGGCGCGGATCTTTTTTCCAGTCCGCCTCCGCGAAGGCTTCCAGCGTTGGATTCCGAAGATTGGCAGGAAGGATAGGAAAAAATTTTTTAATTTTGCCGCTTCCAAATAGCGACAAGACATATTTTTCGGCCTCTCCTCCCCCCTCTCGCAAACAGCGGATTACATTTTCAGGCGTAATTATCAAGCCGTAGAATGCGAAAGGCGTTTCAGGCGCGTATTTTCTTATAAATTTAAAAAGATATAAATCCGCGTCGTTATCCGCGATTTCTTCCGACAGGATCGCTTCTTCGTCAAACATATTCGAGTTTTGCAACCATTTGGCCACGCTGCCTCTGGCGAGCATTCCCTTTCCCAGGCGCGATTGTTCGTAGCCGGAAGCGAAAGCGAGAGCCAGCCCGCGCAGATCAGTATATGGGCGTCCTTCGAAAACAAAAGGCTCGACTTTTGAACCGTTCGCTCCTTCGTAATATACGGGAATATCTTTCGCGCCATTCAGCCATAATCTTACTTGCTCCCAGCCCCAGCGAGCCTTGTCATTTCGGGTAAGGAGACCGGCGAGAAGGGTTTTCTGATCTTCGGGAAGATTTTCGTCAATCTCCACTCCCCGCGTAGAAAGTATGTAGGCGACGCGCGCGGGACTTAAATTCTGAAAGGGATGGATCCCCAGGAGAAGCTCATAGAAAATCATGCCGCAGGCCCACCAATCGGCCTGTCTCGACACTAATTGTCCAAGCATATCCTCGGGGGCGGCGTACATTGGCGTAAAGCCCTTGCGATCAGTTTCTCGCGCGCTCGCGCCGTCGAGCGCCGAAGCGACGCCGAAATCGGCGAGCACAAGATTCAATGGTCGCTCGGAACGGACGAGAATGTTCGCGGGCTTCAGATCGCGGTGAGCGACGCCGCAGTCATGCAAGGCCGCGACGGCTCCCGAAAGCTCGCGGACAAACTCGCGAAAATCGTATTTTACGCCTTTGGCGAGGGCGTCGGCCGCCGATCCTCCCTCGATGTATTCTTGCAACTCGTACCATCGCGCTGTCTTTCGGTTAAAGCCAGTCTTATATATTTTAACAACATGTCTGGGATAGGCTCTCGAGACGTTTTCGTAACGCTCGGCCATCTCCCTTTTTGGCTCCAAACCCTCGCGGTAGAGTTTTAAGATTTTCAATTTATCTTCATCGAAGACAATGAATAGATCGGCTTCGGCTCCGCGCGCGGGAAGGCTTTTTAAAATCTGAAACTCGTCGTCCGCTCTCGCGCCTATCTCCGAGTCTGAAGACGCGTTCCCTCGCTCCCTTACCGTGAAAGCGTCGGCTGGGCAGTTTGCCCGAATAGTCTCGAATGACGCGTATTTTTTTTCGCTCATAATCGATCGTTCTTTATCTATGCAAACAGTCTTTTCAGGACTGGCCCGCGGCTGGCAAGTTTGCCTTGCGGTAATTTCGCGGGCGTCTATGCGGAGCAAAGCCGCCATGTCGAAAGTAAAAGCTCATGGCATACGCCTCTAGCCGCGTTTAGCGCGTAAATACCGCGAGCGCTCTCATTAGCAACTCGCTATAAAAAATTGGCGCTTTAATTTTTTTCCATGGAGAGGCGTATCCTTCCGTTCTCTTCGGCCATAGCGTCGACGCGATAATTCCCGGCTCCGGCGTCCATATCGAATAGCGCCCTCGCCAGAGGATTCACGAGGTATTTTTCCATGGCGTTGCCTATGCCGCGTCCGCCCATGCCGAGATCGGCGCAGGATAAATCCCGGATTCGCTCCAGAACGTCCGGCGCGAACTCCAGCCTAATTTTATGCGTGTCCCAGACCTTATAGAGAATGTTGGACAGCATCTTGTCAAAGATCGCTCCGGCTACCGACGGCCTGATAAAATCAAAGACTACGATATTGTCGCCTATGCGATTGAGTATTTCCGGTCGATTGATCTGAAATTTGAAGAAATTTTCAATGGATCCCATGATCGAAGAGCGAATTTGCTCGTAGGTCATATCGGGCGTTACAAGTTGCTCGTCGCCGTTCGTCCCTCGCCGAAACATTCCCAGATTGCTCGTAAAGACGATCAGACATTCCGAAAACCAGACAGTTTCGCCGCGGCCTGAAGTAAGTCGTCCGTCGTCGAGGATCTGCAGGAAAATATCGAGAATCTTCGGATGACTCTTCTCAATTTCGTCAAACAGTATAAGAGAAAAAGGCTTTTCGCGAACGGCGTTGGTGAGTTGACCGCCGCCTTCGTAACCTACATATCCAGGCGGGGCTCCTAGCAGGCGCTGATCGGCGTGCTCGTGCGAAAACTCGCTCATGTCAAATCGGAGATAATTTCCGCCTGATCCGAAGATCAACTCCGTTATCGATTTGGCAAGCTCGGTCTTGCCCACGCCCGTCGGCCCGGCGAGAAAAAGAACTCCCTTCGGTTTTTGCGAAAGTCGGGAAAACTGCGCGCCGGACAAATTGAACATGCTTCTTTTTAGCGCGCCGACGCTATGACTTACCGCCGCGCTCTGGCCAATGACGCGAGACGAAAGCGCCGCTTCGGCGTTTTCGTAGGTTCTGCGCGACACTTTCGCCCAGGGATTTTCCGTCAGGCCTATCTTGTAGCGGCGAATGGCCTCGTCGATCTGATCGAACGGGATTTTCTCCTTTCTCGCGATCTGGCTTATCGCGATTATCTCCGTCGCGAACATACCGCCGGTCTGATCGAGAAAGAGCGCCTTTTTCTCCTCCGCCCGCTCCGGCGTCAAATCTTCGTATCCGGCCATCATTCGCGAACAGCTATCGATGACCTTTACCCTCGTTCCATGGTCGGGCCTGGGAATGGCCAGCGTATGAGCCCGAGGGTTGTCGATGCTGTACCAGGCCGGCAGATCATTTTCCTTGTCCATCAGCCAGATCAAAAGATTATGGCGCGGGATCCGATCCCTAGAATCTTTGGCTATATACGGTACGCTATTGAGCATCATTCGCCATGCGCGATAGAAAAACTCGTTCAATTCGCACTGGGAATGCGCTTCGGGAAGCCTCGAGCCAAAAGACATTAAAACCGCGACAGGCGTTTCTTTCTGCTCGAGCAGGCTACGCAAAATTTCAGCCGAGCGTTGTAGGGTCGCCTGTTTCTGCTCGTCGCTCTTGATATCCAGTTTGGCAAGTTTCTGGAACGTCTCAGGCGTTCCATGCAAAATTTCGAAGCCAAAAAGCGGCTGAAAACGCAAGATAAGTTCGTAGCCGTCGCGAACGAGAACGCGCTCGAGATAGCGCGCCAGGGGGAGCGTAGTAATCTGGCCATCAAGCTCTATGGGATAAATATCATGTATATTGCCCCATAGGATGAATTGGGATTTTACGCCGTTATAACGCCCGATTTCCCTCGACCAGCGCGGCTCCTCAAACTCAATTTTCGGCTCGTCTATGGATTTCATTCTTTCTCTCCGCGAGAGATTCGTCCACAATCGTCATAATCGAGGCGCCTTCCTCGGGTTCCTTGCGATATAATTCCTTCAATTCCATGCCAGTTTCCGCGGAGAGCGCGGCCAATAATTTCGTCGCGTTCGCGCACCATTTCTTCTCCTGCTCCAGATCCCGTCGCTTTTGAGCCGTAGTCGCGCTGTTTTTCTCCTCTTCGCTCGCCACAACGCGGACAAAGCGCAAGGAGAGTTGACCGTTCTCCGGATTGACCCTGGCCATTACCCGATAGTCCTTTTCGCCCGTATAGAATAATATGGGCGCGCCCTGCTTCGCGGCTCCGACCGGGGAATAACCAAGATTTTTCATATCGGCTATCATTTGTCGCTCGAGAAGCGCGTTCTGTTTGCGACGCGCGTCTTCCTCGATCAGCGCCGCGTAAACCTTTTGCAACTTATCAAAAGCGGCCTCGCTTAAATCGTCGTCGGGATAACCGGCGTCGGCGAGGGCGGATTCAAAGCGAATCGCGTCGTCGCCGGAGAGAGAAGCCAATCCCTCCTCGGCTTTGCGTTTTCTCCAAAGCGCGGCCGATTTTTCGCGAACGGCGCGCCCATATTCGAAGCGCAAATTATCGCGAATCGCCTTTTGCCGGACTTTGGGCGCCGCTTCGATATCCGTCATGAAGCTGTCGCAAGCTCTCGCGATCGACTCGCTCATAAGGGCGATCGACGCGTATAATTCGCGGCACTCGCGAGCCGCGTCCGGTTCGTCTGGGCCGGATTCTGTTTTTTTGTAAGCGTCAATATCCAGAACGGCGCTCTCGAGATCCAAATCGCTTAAAGCGTTCTCGATGCTCTTCCTGTTTTCCTCGATAAATTCCCGAGACAAGACTGGCGGAGATTTCTTAGCCGCCGATCTGGCGAGCCGCGACACTTCCTGGCTTAACGCCTCCATCTCCCTGCGCCGCGCTTCCCTTCTCCTTTTGCTCGCTTCTTCCATGGCGGTCGCGCCAAATTTGCCGGCGCCGTATAGAAGAGCTCCTCCGATAGCCAGGGGCGCGGCGGCTATGAGAACGGAAGCGGCCGCGGACGCCGCGAGCGGAGCCAACGCGCCAATCGCGACAATCTCCCCGCTCATTTAAAAATCCCTATTTTATTAAAAATGCGCATATTAAAATCTCCATTTTTGTCTTGATCGAAACAATAGATAAATTAATCTATATTTTTAAATATACTTTTAGAAGAGTTTATTCAACATAAATTTTTTGTATTTTTCAAACTCGCATGGCGGGGAATAGCTTTGTCGCCCCGCGGTCGCTCGCCGCCGCGAAGAGCCGTCTAAGCCGCGACGATAAGCGCGGGTATAAAATGATCAGCAAAATCGCGACGATTCGCGTTGCCAAAAATTCTTTATTAAGTTAGCCTTTTTAGGCGAGAATATTTGATTAATCGCGCGAAAGCGCAAAAAAAGGAGCGCGAATGGGACTGTTTACTTTTTTAAGCGACGTGGGCGAAAAGATCTTCGGCGGCAAGGAAGCGAAGGCCGACGAACTGAAAAAGCATCTTGACGCTCAGGGCCTGGACACAAAAGGCATCGAGGTTCATGTCGACGGCGATCAGGTTACGTTAAAAGGCTCCGTCAAGGATCAGGAAACGCTAGAAAAGGCGATTCTCGCCGTGGGCAACAACGCTGGCGTCGGGGC
>JAAUYY010000064.1 GCA_014804865.1 Desulfovibrio sp. | reverse complement strand
TATTGGAGCGTTAAAACAAGGAATGCCAAGGCTTTGTACACCTTGGCATTCTTCTTTATACCCAAATTTGGCGTCCTCAAGGGGATTTGAACCCCTGTTACCGGCGTGAAAGGCCGATGTCCTTGGCCGACTAGACGATGAGGACGGGTGGCTGGGTTACAAGGATTTGAACCTTGATTAACGGAGTCAGAATCCGTCGTCCTGCCAGTTGAACGATAACCCAACGGGCAAACATTATATAAGCATCGACGCTCTGTCAATAGAAAAAATAAAATTTTAAAAGTTCGGCGCGATTCAATCCGCTACGGGGAGAGCTGGGCCTAGTTCCGTCCAGTCAGGCGACATTCGCGCGGCGAAAATATGGATCTCGACGCCCATATTCCGCGCCAGGCGGAAAAGGCGTCCGTATTCTGGATCGATATCGTCGGCGGCCGCGAAGCGCGTCGCGTCTTCCCTTTGGACGAGATAAAACATCGCCGCCCGCTCCCCATTTTTCACTATATCCATTAATTCCAGAAGATGCTTCCGGCCCCTGACCGTGGGCGCGTCTGGAAACAGGGCCGCGCCGTCTCGAACGAGAGTCGCGCTTTTGCACTCGATCCAGAGCGGAGGCCGGGAGGCTCCGGAAAGTCTGGCGTCGAGTCTGCTCGCGCCTCTTTTTACTTCGCGGCGAAATTCCGCGTAGCCCGAGGCGAAGTCGAGCGCTCCCGCATTGAACGCGGCTTCGAGGAGGCGATTGGGGAGAAAAGTGTTTACGTTGGCCCAGCATTGAGGGAGACGTATTCGCTCGAGCGTATAGGGGAGTTTGCGCCGCGGATCATTCGCGCGGGAAAGCAAGATCTCTCTCCCCGGCTCGAGAAGGCCGGTCATCGCGCCGGAATCGTTGCAATGCGCCCAGACATTCCTGTTTTCGATCCTGGCTTCGATTAAAAATCGCTTTTCGCGACGCAGAAATTCGCCAGAGACGAGATTCTTCGGGAGGGGAACAAAAGCTCTTGGGGTCATAGGCGAGTAGGTTTATGGGCGGCGTCTTGCCAAGCGGCGGGTACGCGGGTAAATTGTCGACAAAATTTAGCTTTCCGGAGCCTCAATATGCAAATATCAGAAAAGGTCGCCCAAATACAGCCGAGCATGACCCTGGCTATAAACGCCAGAGCTCAGGAACTTCGCGCTCAAGGAATCGAAGTCGTCAGTCTGGCCGTAGGCGAACCGGATTTTCCGACGCCCGAGTTTATCAAAGAAGCCGCCAAACGGGCTATTGACGACAATTTTACGCGCTATACCGCGATCGCGGGCATCCCCGAATTGCGCCAGGCGGCGGCCGATTGGCTTGGGAAGCGCTTTCGTTCCGAGGTCAAGGCGGAAAATATAATAATTGGCTCGGGGGGCAAGCAATGTATTTACACCTTTCTCCAGACCATGCTCAATCCGGGCGACGAAGTTCTTATTCCGTCTCCGTATTGGGTTAGTTACCCCGATATGACGCTCCTCGCCGACGGAAAGCCGGTTTTTGTCAAAACCGACGCCAAAACTGGCTACAAGGTCGCGCCGCTCATGCTCGAAGAGTATGTTACGGAGAGAACAAAGGCGCTTATTCTGAATTCGCCGTCGAATCCGACTGGAGCGGTGTATTCCGATCGCGAGTTCATGAACGTCATGCGCTGGGCTCTCGCCCACAATATTTATGTGCTGTCCGACGAGATTTACGATCAACTAATCTATCCGCCCGCCGCCATGACCAGCGCCGTTACATGGTTCGAGCATTGTCCGGAATATGTCGGCGTCGTCAACGGTCTCTCTAAAAGTTACGCGATGACCGGCTGGCGTGTGGGTTTCATGGCCGCGCACCCGGAGATAATCAAGAAAATGTCCGTCGTGCAGGGGCACAGTCTCTCCAATGTCTGCTCCATAGCCCAAAAAGCGGCGCTGGCTGCGCTGACTGGGCCCCAAGACTGCGTGGCCGAAATGCGGAGCGCTTTCGAGAAACGTCGCGATCTTGCCATGGAGCGAATCGGAACCTGGAAAAAGGCGGTTTGCCCCCGTCCCGACGGCGCTTTCTATCTTTTTGTGGACGCCAGCGGTTATTATAAGCCTGGCCTGGACAATTCGGTCGCATTCTGCAAATGGCTCCTCGAGCGGGCCCATGTCGCCGTAGTCCCAGGCGTCGCTTTCGGCGACGACAAATGCTTCAGGATTTCCTTCGCGGTCGGCGACGATCGTCTGCGGGACGCGCTGGATCGCGTAGGGGAAGCTCTGGCGAGTCTTTAGAGAGCTCGCGCGAATCCCCGCGTGGGCGAAGCTAGTAGTGATTGACGGCATTTTCGCGCTCATTTGCGTTGCGCGATGCCGCTATATCGAGTTGATAATTTTACTTGCGTCTCGTTTTAAGAATAGGTCTTCATAACCGTTTTTCAAACAGTTTCGGAGAAGATCATTCGCCAAAGAGCGCGGTTTTTGGCTCATTCTGGCCGCTTATCGCGGGGCGCCGGAATATAAAACCCGGCGTTGGAAGCTATGAAGACAGCTTCTAATTCGTCGGCTCGATCCAGTCTATAGCTCTTGCCGGGAGCGCGAGGCGGTAGCCTTCGGCGGTCGGTTCGGCGAGTTCCGCGAAGGTTCCGTCCAGCAAATAAATTTTCCAGTCGTCCTTGTTCCCGGGTATCCGCTCGAGCGCTTCGCTCGCCTCCGCGACCGAAGGATAAATTATAAATTCCTGAAAGGCCGGATTCAGTCGCGCCTTGGCTCCCGCCGCCAGATCGATGATAAAGTTGGCGGGCAGAATGACATAAGTTTCCCGCGATTCAGGTATGGGCGCGGGAGCTTCGGTTTTTGGAGCGCACGCGAGAAGCGCGAGAGCCAGAGTCAGGGAAGAGAGCAGAGCGCGCATCAGTTTATCGCCATATTTTGAAGTCTGGCCATTCTTTCTTCAATCGGCGGATGCGAACTGAATAGCGACGCTATTTTCCCGTCCCTGGCGAAGAGGGGAGTCACGACGAACATCTCCGCGGTGCTGGGATTTCCGCGCGTTAGGGGGGTTCGTCCGCTGGCTACGGAGAGCTTGTAGAGGGCGCCGGACAGGGCGAGAGGCTGGCCGCAGAGCTTCGCGCCTGTCTCGTCGGCCAGAAATTCGCGCGAACGAGAGATCGCCATCTGAATCAACGCGGCGGCTACGGGCGCGAGCAAAGCGAGGATGATTCCGCCGATCGGCCCGGGGCCATTGTTATCTCTATGGCCGAACAGGGCTCCAAATTGCGCCATGTTGGCGAGGCTGATCAAGGCCGAAGCCATGACGCCCGCGATAGTCTGAATCAGAATATCCCTGTTGACGATGTGCCCAATTTCGTGCGCTACGACGCCGCGAAGTTCCTCGGGCGAGAGGAGATTCAAGAGGCCGTCCGTCACGGCTACCGCGGAATGTTCGGGATCGCGTCCGGTCGCGAAGGCGTTGGGAGCCTGTTCGGGAACAGAGTAAATTCTGGGCGTCGGGATGCCGGCCCTGGTCGCCAGATCGCGAACAGTGTCATGTAGAAATGGCGCGTCCGAAGGCGCCAGCTCTCGAGCGCGATACATATTTAATACAATTTTATCCGAATACCAGTAACTTCCGATATTCATTATTACGGCGACAGCGAAGGCGAAGATTACGCCTGCGCGTCCGCCAAGCATTCCTCCTAGCAGAATTATGAGACCCGAAAGCAACCCCAGGAGCAAAATGGTTTTTAATTGGCTTGTCATGCTCGCGTCCTCTTAAAATTAAATTTAAACGTTCCGCTATAAACTTTAAACTTAACTATCCATTATCGGCAAAAAATTCTTGCGCGCTTGAGCTAGTTCAGTCGCCATAAAAATTCAAAATTTCCGCGAGCCGCGGCGTCTAGATCGCCGCTCCGGTTTCGCGCAACCATATTTGCAAGACAAGCAATGTCCAAAGCGGCTTGCGCAAATCTTCCTTGCCCGAGAAATGGCGTTCCATGAGCGACCTTACGGCTTCAGGATCGAAAATTCCCTGATCGGCCAATTTGTCTCGCGAGCAAAGCTCCTCCAGCAGGGGGCGCAATTTGCCGCGCAACCATTCGGCGACCGGAATTTGAAAGCCGCGTTTGTTGCGTTTGAGGATCTCCGGCGGAAGAAGGTTCGCGAAAGCCTTTTTTAGGAGGTATTTGCGTTTAAAGCCCCGCAGTTTGCAGGATATTGGCAATTTCGCGACAAATTCCGCGACGTTCTTGTCCAGGAATGGGGAGCGGACTTCGAGGGAATGGAGCATCGAGCAACGATCGACCTTGACGAGTATATCATCGAGCATAAATTGCCGAACATACACGTAAAAAGCCCTGGCTAGCGGCGAAGCGACTTCGGGCGGCGACCAGTTATCGTATCGCTCGCGGGTCGGCGCGTATAGATTTTGACTGGCAAGAAAATCTGTAGGCTCAGCCCAGCTCTCAAGCCACTCCCGCGAGAGGATTTTTTTCTGCGCCTCCCCGTCCAGAGCGGTAAGCATGGTCTCGACCCTCAACCAATCAGGCGAAGCGGCTCCGCGCAGGAAAGTCTCCGTCGCCAGTCGGGGATTGACGTAGCCTTGGGAAGAGGGCAGGAGGCGGCATATAGGCTCGATTAGTCCCTTGCGAAGCCACGCCGGAAGAGCGTTATACCAGCGGGCGATTCGATAACCGATATAATGCTCGTAGCCGGCCCAAAGCTCGTCGGCTCCGTCTCCGCCCAGGGCGACGGTAACATCTTCGCGGGCGAGACCGGAAAGAAGCCAGGTAGGAGCGCAGGAAGCGTCAGCCATGGGCGTGTCCATGCGGCTTATTATTCCGGGAAGTTCGTTCGCGCAATCCTCCGCGGAGAGGATCCTCTCATGGTGATCCGTATGAAAGGCCTTCGCGACGATATTGGCGTAGCGGGATTCGTCATAGCTCGCTTCGGTAAATCCTATGGAAAATGTCCGTATCGGCTTATCTGAATTTCTCGCGGCGAGACCGGCCACGATCGACGAATCTATGCCGCCCGAGAGAAAGATGCCCAGGGGCACGTCGCTGACCATCCTCAAGGCGACAGCTTCGTTCATCAGAGTCCGCAATTTATCGGCGGTTTCCTCTTTGTCTGTCGGCGTTTTCGCTTCTGGCCAGGGGAGATCCCAATAACGACCGCCGGAAATCTCGCCTTTTTCGAGCGCGAGCCACGAGGCCGGCTCCAATACGCGAACTTCCTTATAAATACACTCCGGCGTCGGAACGTACTCGTAATCGAGATAACGCATTAACGCTTTGGGAGAAATGGAAAAGGCGAATCCGGCGCTCTTCCGAAGCGTGACAAGCGAAGAGAGATCCGAGCAAAAGGCGAATAGTCCGTTTTGCAGGGTATAGTAAAAAGGCTTCTTGCCAAAGTGATCCCTGGCGCAAAAGAGAGCCTTTTTTTCCCTGTCCCAGAGCGCGAATGCGAACATTCCCTCGAGGTAATCGAGGCAATCCCGCCCATACTCCGCGTAGGCGCCCAGAATTACCTCCGTGTCCGACAAACCTTTAAATTTCTGTCCCCTGTCTTCCAGCGCCTTGCGAAGCGCTTTAAAATTGTATATTTCGCCGTTAAACACGACGACCAGCTTTCCGTCCGCGCTTTCCATGGGTTGCGCGCCGCCGGCGAGATCGATGATCGAAAGACGCCTATGCCCCAGGCAGACGCTCCCGTCCAACCAGAAGCCCTCGCCATCGGGGCCGCGATAGCGCATCTTGTCGGTCATCGCCTTTACGAATACGCGAGCTTCGGGATTTATATCGCCGCCGTCGACGACGCAAAGACCGGCTATTCCGCACATGTTGTTAGTCCTTCGCTTTTCTGGCGGCGTTCGCCAAATGCTCGGCCAATTTCCGGGCGTTTTTTTCGGGATCGAACATTTCGCGGGCGAGAGCGGCCGCGTTTTCCCCCAGTTTTTCCGCCCTTTCGGGATCGCGTATCATCTCCTTTATGGCCGTCGCCAGGGCGCGAGGATCGCGTTCCGGGACGGATAAGCCAGTCTCGCCGTCAATAATGACTTCTGGAAGGGCGTTTATATTGGAGCTGACAATGGGCATGCCCGCGGCCATAGCTTCTATAACNGTGTTTGGAATTCCGTCGCGACGCCCTGACGAATGAATGACGCAGGGCGCCACGAATATGTCGTGACTGGCGAGGAGGGTCGGCAAGGAGTCGTGCGAAACGAGACCCGGGAGGTCGACCAGCTCTTCGAGCCCGAGTTTTTCGCGGAGAGCGCGCAATTCTTTCTCCATGCCTCCGAGTCCCATGACCCGACCGCCTCCGCCGGCGAGAGTCAACTTGAAGTCGACGCCTTCGCTTGCCAGAATCGCGCAAGCCTCGAGCAGGATATCGAAACCCTTGGTTACGTCAAATCTTCCCACGGCGAGAAGACGCGTCGTTTTCCCCGCGAATCGCGTTGGTCGACGTTCGCTCGCGTTCAAGGTGAGGTTGTTATAAACCAGAAAAGTCTTGTCCCCTACGTCCGCGAATTCGGCGATTCTGCGCTGGTCGGCGCGGTTATTGGCTCTTATGAAGGAGGCCGCCGTTAATTTGTCCCTGAGATCCGGATCGGCCGGATTCAGGTTGTCGCCGCGCGCGGAGAGACCAAAGGGCAGATCAGCCAGAGCGGCGGCGGTCATGGCGGCCGTGGCCGCGCCTCTTGGCCAGGGCGCGTAAACCAAATCTATGCCGTCTTCCTTGAATCGACGCCCTAGCGCGACTCCGGCCAGAAAGCCCCAGAGATTTTCGCCAAAAACCTCCAGACTGGGCCATTTGCGGAAAAGGGCGCGTTTGGCGAGTCCGCAGACGAGCTTCGGATCATGTCCGAAAGCCAGAGCGACGGACGAAAGAATGAACGGCGCGGCCTTGACGCCAAAGCGTTCGACATTGTTTCGCGCTTCGAGCATAACCTTTGAGCAGTGGCGCAGATTTTCTCCATAAAGCGAATAGACTTTCAACGGCAGTCTCGAACGGAGATTTTCCGCCTCCATGAAAATGAACGGTTGCGTGAAGAGCGGATACCATAAGGTAACATAGGCGATATGCGGCGTCCCGGAGGGGAAGGGCTTTTTTTGTTGANAAAGAGAATCGGTCATGAGAGTCTGGGCTTAATCCGGTTCGATTCTTTTCCAGTCGCCGTCGGCGGACACAAGAGGAGCGGTTGAACCAAGCTCGCGGCGCAGTTCGCTCATCGTGAGGCTCTTTACGTCATAGTTGTCTTCGAGCCAGTCCGTCCACGCGGAAATTTTCTTGATGAAATTGTTAACCTCCTCTTCGCTTCGCAAGCGGGGAGAGCCTCCGGGCATCATTTCAGAGGAATGCCACGTTAGGGAGAGCGTTTTGTTTCCGCGAGAGATATGCGCTTTTGCCGTAATTTTCATCAGCCAGAGCGGGTGTTCGACGGGTAGGAGAGAGAGAACGCCCCAGTTTTTCAAACCGCTTCGCATAAAAGGCGGAACGCGCTCGAGATCGGGATGAATGGGAACGGCGGTTCGAGGAACTTCGAAAATCTCTTTTTCGCCGAGCTTTACGCGAAATGGATCGCGGGGAGCGAAAAAATGATCGGGCGGCGCGCTCGGCGAGCCATGCAGGGGCCGGATTGAAGAGTCGACGCGGATTCCATTTGCGGCGAGGATAGAGAAGCGACGCGGATCCAGATCCCAACGGCCCATTCGGAAACTTTCGATCTTTTCGCCGCCGAATATTTCCGCTTCGCGGAGCAGGGTTCGCAATTTGCGCTCAAACGCTTCGTCGGAAATTTCCGAAGCCGGCACGCTTCGGAGCGTCTCTTCTCCGTCGGGATCAAGAGGAGGGGTATTCCAGTGATGAAGGTGGGCGCCTATTTCCAGGGCGCTTCTCTTGCGCAATTTGTCAATGGTCGCTCTGGCGCGGGGATCGGCCAAAGCCGAGCTGGCGCAAAATAAGGTCGGCTTTACGCCGCGATCGAGCAAGGGAAACATCCGGACGAGATGCGGGGCGTTGACAATCTTCGGATGGCGTTCGTAGACTCCGGAAAAGAGGCCTTCCTCCTCGACGTCGATGCTGACCGCGAGATATACTTTATCTTTTGGAGGCATGGCAGAACGCCTCCAGATACAGTTTTTTCAACTCTTTCGCGTTTTTTTCCGCGTCGAACATTTCGCCAACCAGTTTTTGGCCGTTTTTTCCCATCTCGAGAGCTTTTTCGCCGTTTTCAAGCATATAGCGAATGGCTCGCGCGAGCGCCGCGGAGTCGCGTTGCGGGGCGAGCAAGCCGCTCTCTCCGTCGCGTACGACTTCGCCAATGCCGCATACGTCGGTCGCGACTACGGGCATACCCATTGAAAGCGCTTCCATGATGACATTGGGGATGCCGTCCCTGTCGCCGTTCGTATGCACTACGCTCGGCACGACGAGAAGATCGAGTTCCGACATATAGC
>JAAUYY010000063.1 GCA_014804865.1 Desulfovibrio sp. | reverse complement strand
TGTCCATGACGTTCCCAGCAGTATTAAAACCAGCAAGGCGGTCGCTCGTCATTTTACGGAGCTCGCGAACGAATCTTCGAGTTTTTTTAACCATGCTCTGGGAGCGGACGGCTCAATCCTTTGTATGGCTATGAAAAAAAAGAGATAGTTCAGACCGAGCATGGAGAATCGCCTGCCATAGTCGTCGGCTACGACGCATATTACGAAAGGACTTAAAAATGCTAAAATAAGGATTGGCAATCTCCAGCCATGAAATATACGTTTACAGACAGCTAAAAGAGGAAAGGCCAGGGAAAGCGCCAGCAGTGGCAATAGGGCGAGAATAAAAGCTCCGACGACGCTGGTCGCGGTTACAATATTCGAGAGATGGGAGAGGGTCGCAAGCGCGTTGTCTGTCATGGATCGCCCTAAAAATCGCATTCCCCCCGCGTTGGTAAAATCAGGAATTACGCTTTGCCAACCGGAATAAATCGCGCGTCCCATTTCTTCCGTTCCCGGAAAGCGAAAGGCGTAAAACAGGGCGGCCGCGAATAATATAAAGCTAAAAGCGAACCAAAGGCGGGTATGCCCGGCGCGCCAGAAGAGCAAACCCAAAAGGACGCAAGGCAATGGCCAGTAAAAAATGGCGGCTTCGAACAGGAGACAAGAAAAACAGAAGAGAACCGCGAATAGGGCGGAAACGGGAAAGATAGAGCTTTTTCGCATCCATGCGTCGGCGATGGCCACAGTCGCGAGCAGGATTATCAAGTCAACCAGGGAATCGCGCCGGAGGAAGCCTCCCGCGTCCTTGACGATAAACAGGAAATAGGAAGGCCATACGAGAAAAAGCAAAGTCGGCAACTTGCCAAAAGCGGTCAGACATTGCCTATAGGCTATAGCGACAAGACAGAAAAAAACGACGGTAACAAGAACCAGCGCAAAAAGACGAATATCCGCGTATGGCTCGATAAGCCAGAGGATCTGGCCAAACAGCCCGCGCCTTATAAAGCCGGCCTGGTAGTTAATAAATAGCTCTCCCCATACATAATCGTTTGGAAAGCTCAAAATTCGCCAATCGCGGGCGATATACCAGGCCGCGTAAGCGAGATAACAGGAAATATATATCCAGGGGCGCGGCCAGGCTTCGCCGATATGGTTCGGGAGTTTCGCGCCAGACGCGGCAGGGCTCGCTTTTTTCGCTTCGTCAACGCGCATTTTTCAAACCCTTCTATTTTTTTAGTTGATATAAAATATTTTCCTGATTGACGCGCAACCGCGCGAGCATATCCGCGAAAATTCCAACCACAAAAAAAATGATTGAAATGAGGAAAAGAAAGGCGCCGCTGAAGCCGGCGTAAAGCGCGCCGCTGAACAGTCCCGTGCTCAAGTAATGAGACAGGAAGATAAAGCCCATGACGAGAGCGGGCAATAGAAAAAGGGCGGCGAGTCCCCAGAAAAAGCGCAGGGGAAAATAATCTCTGTAACTTCGCAAAATTATGCTCAAAGTCTTAAAGCCATATTTGAAGAGATTCCCCGCGACCCTGGATTTGCGCTCAGGGAAATATTGGACTTTTATGGGCACTTCCTCAATAGGCAAACGCTTGACGGAGAGATCGATAAAGCTTTCCTGAGTATAGGTAAAGGCGCCGGAAAGGGTCAAGCGCAACAAGGCCTCGCGACTATAGCAGCGAAAGCCGCAGGAGACGTCGTAAAATTTGGCATGAACCAGACTGCCAACCAGCATGGACATTAATTTATTGCCGTAGAGCTTGGCCCTGGGGATGCCGTCGGGCAATTTATTCGCGTCCATAAAACGGGAGGCCGTGGTCATTTCCGCCTTGCCAGACAATACGGGAGCGCATAGCGCGCCAATATCGGCCGGATTGAACTGGTTGTCGCCGTCCATGTTCACCATCATGGTATAGCCGTTATTAAGCGCGTACTGGGACGCTGTGGCAAATGCGGCGCCAACGCCTCTATTGCGCGGATGACGCAATGTCAGCGCGCCATGCTTCGCGGCTATGTCCGCGCTTCCGTCGGAGGAGCCGTCGTCCACCACCAGAATGTCTATCCTTTCTATACCCGGGAGCGTCTTTGGGATTTTGGGCAAGAGGATATCCAGATTATCCCTTTCATTCAGACAGGGAATGGCGATAAGCAACGAAGCTCCTTCTTTTTTCTCAATTTTCATGAGTTTCTATTCTTCCTTGCGTTTTCGTCGATTCCGGTTAGTAGAATTAGCCCGCGCGGGATACGGTTTCCATAGGCAAAGTCGCGGCGGCGGTTTTTATCCATTCGGCCGCGCTGATAAATTTATAATCCCTCAATAGGCTTTCCAGGCGCGCCAAGGCTCCCGCCGTTCCCAGACGGCGGATAAGTTTCAATTTCAGGGGAGTCCCAGGAGGACAATGCGCGTTCGGATTNAGATCGTAAGGATGCGCGTAAAACACCGCCGGTTTGCCCAGCGCTTCCTTTTGTTTGAACATACAACGGGCGACGAAAAAGGGCAAAGCCCTAAACCAGGCGCCTCCAGNCGGAATTGTCCATGGCCCAAAAGTCGTCCCAGTCGCCGGAATTTCTATTAAGTCTCCAGCCGGAAGTTTTAATAGACTGGGCGAGAGCAGATCGGCTTTCGCGAAGCGACCGGGGAAAAAGCTGCTGTCATATTTCAGGCCCTCTCGCGCCAGAATATTCAAATAGGCTTCGGCGTTTTTCGGAAAAATTGTCCATTTTGGCGCGCGAAAACCAATCGGTCGCGTCCCGCTGGCTTTTTCAATGTTGTCGAGCGATTCCAGAAGATTGACGCGAAAATCCTCGGGATCGTCATACTCCGTGAGCAATCGGTGATCCTGGGAGTGACTGGCTATCTCGTGGCCGCGAGCGACGCATTCCCTGGCAATTTCAGGAAATTCGGCNGCGAAGCGGCCAGTAAAAAAGAAGGTCGCCTTGGCCGAATATTTGTCAAGCAGATCCAGCGTTTTTAGCAAAGTCGGGCCGTCGCAATCCGGAAGACTCGCGTCGTAGGGCAAATTTCGCAAACGCCAGCTTTCGTACCAATGCTCGATGTCAAAAGTTAAAATATGACCGAAGCTATAAGTCATGGCTTTCGCTCTTTCCGAAGAATGAGGTATCCGGAATCGCGCCAGATTACAGGCCCAAGACTTCGCAACGCCTCCTCGTCCTCCGGTCGATCCGTAAGGAGCCAATCGGCCGGAGACTTTTTAAACGCCTCGATATAGCCTTGAGGGGAGCGCAAAGCTTCCATATTGTCCAGCCAACGGCGGCAACCTTCGGCGTCGTACTGGAAATATAAATGCGCTCCGTCAGTGGGAGAATAATCCAGNCTCCGCAAACCGTAATAGCGAACAGCCGGATCGCCTTTGTTGGAAAAAACCAGCCCNTCGGGCGGAACGACATCCTTTATAGCCCGCATGGCTTCCGCGCGCGATTTCTGTTCTCTGGTCTGCTTATCGAACATCTCGCTAAACCAGAATCTGGCGCCTGTTTCCTCTCCGAGCCAATAAGCGCCGTAATAGGCGAGTCTGCCAAGATAAGGGTAGATGCCAATTGTCAAAAAAAGGAAAAGAGCGACCGTCAGCCCGGCGCGCCAACTTTCGCGCGAACGCTCATAAACGCTTTTAAGACCGCACGCCGCCATAAGGTAAAAAATCGGGATACAAAATCTGAGTCCTCTTATCAGTTGGTGCAAAATGGACAATCTGCCCAGGCGCGCCGAGACAGCCTGCTCCAGCCAGTTTATGAAAACCGCGCAAAAGACGATCCCAAGAAGCCAGAGGAAGCAGATCAGGCAAATCTGTCGCAATTTCCGCGAGCCCAGCGCCACAGTCGTTCCTATTCCAGCGAGAGCAAGCGGAAAAAGCGGCCTTTCAAAGGTATAGCGCCAGAAGAAAGAGCCCAGATCCTCAAAAGGCTCGCCAAAACGCTCCATAAAATTTTTTTGGAACATTTCCGCGAATACGGGATCATCGATACGCTCGGGCTTGGCGAGGAGAGAGGGAAGCATGAAATAGAGGAGCGGAGTCAAAAAAGCCAGGAAACAAAAGCTTAAATTGAGGATATGCGATCGGCGGCTCCAGCCCTCGGGCTTCATGACCAGATAGACAACGAACCAGGCGCCTCCCATGACGAGCGAGCTTACCGTATGGGCCCAGGCCATCGCCGCGGCGCAAAACAGGACGACAGGTCGCCAGGCCGGATGACTCGCGGCCCAGAAAGCGAAAATAAGATAATAGGGGAGCAAGGCGTCGAAGAATGATCGGGGCACAGGAGGTTGCGTCAAGATCCCCCAGAAGGTGCCAAATCCCGTTATGTCGGGGAGAGCCATCGCGCAGGCCAGCAGAAGGCCTATTCCGCGGCTTTTAAAGAGCCATGAGCCAAAAATATAAAAACCGAGATAAAAGACTATAATCAGCGGAGCGGTCTGGCGCATTAATGCCCAGTTGAAATTGTCGCCGGTCGGGAAAAGCTTGCCAAGGCTTACCTGCATATTTGGGAACGACGTGCTCCAGGACTCATGGCCAAACATCGCGTCCTTTGCGAAATTTTGGGGATAGGCCAGACTGGCCAGTCGGCCCGAGNATTCCTCCGCGTCGCTTTTATAGGGATTATAGACGCCATGGGCGGTCGCGAGCCATAAGCCTTCCTGGACGCTCCATGCGAAGAGCAGAACGGCTACGATAAACGCCGCGTCGAGCCAACGCGGGGACAATCTGTGTCGGCGCCTGGGCTGGGACATGGGTTAGGCCTTCTCCGCGGTTGAAAGAGGGAACGCTTTGCTCCATGCCCAGGCGATCAGAGCCCAGACAATTACGCCGACTGTGAAGCAAAGTCTTTGCGAAAGCAGGAAGAGGGAAATCTGACTCGCCGATATGGAGCGCGCGGCCAGAATTCCGGTCCAGCCCAGTTCAAATATGCCAAGTCCGCCCGGCGTGAAGGCGAAGATAAAGACGAACTGGGTTAGGGGCAGAGCGAAAAATACAGCCGTCAGGCTTACGTCGATATTGACAAAGGCGAAATAGGCGAGCGTGGAAAAAGCGATGACGAAGAACTTGATCACACTTATGGCGTAAACCTTAAAGAGAGCGGAATAGGTCAATTTTATTGGCGAAACATGCCAGTTGAAACGCCCCGCGAGGATGGGCAGTTTCTCCAGACACCAGCGAAGCCATCTAAAGAGGATTTCAAACATCTCAAAAAATTTTTCTTTGAGCGCCAGTAGAAAAAGCAGACCGCATAATAGGGTTGCGGAACCGAAAAGAACGCACGCGCGCGGCGAAAAGGAATCGATGGAGTAGGCGATCCCCGCGGGCAGCAATAGAGCGATAATGTACACATCCAGCAAGCGATCGCATAAGATAATATTTGTCGCGTTCAACAGTCCGCAGCCGGTGAATTTGGCTTCCCAGGGGCCTCTGCCGGCCAAATCGGCCAGACTTTGCGGGATGACGGCGGCCGCCAGGCTCGCGTAGGCGCTTATCTCGAAAGCCGGTCCATAAGGAAGACGGACTCCCGCTCCCGCGGACATAATTTGCCAGCGAACGGGCATAAGCAAGGCGAAGCCTCCTTGGGCGAGAATCGCGACGCAAAACCAGCCCATGTCCGCGTCGCGCAAACGCTCCGGATCCGGGAATTCTGTCAGCCAGAAGCACGCGCCAAAGAGCAAAATTCCGAATACGCTAGTCGCTATCGCGGAAAATTTTTTTGATTTCATGTAAAATCAACTATATCGGTTCGCGTTTTGAGCGCGTTCGCTCGGATGAGTTTGGGAACTCGCTGTTCCATTGGCAGGGTAATCGATTTCCGCTTTTTTTTCCAGCCATATATTATTTGGCGGACTCTCTCCCTCGCGCGGCGAGCGCTTGAAAGGCTGTGAAAATTTATTTAATAAAAAACATGGCGCGCGCCTGGCAACTTTGAAACATAACCTTATAACATAATAGCGGTTCCGTTAGCGTTTAAACTGACCGGCGAGGTCAGGGCGAATTAAAGAGGAGGTTTGCCGGTTTTCGCGAAGGCTTCGGGTCGCGAATTTGCCCGCGACCAAGGAGTCGAGTCGCCCGAATAGAAGTTCAAGCGAAATTCGCTGTAATGACTGAAAGTTCGAATAATTCAAGCGAAAGCCATTTTGTTTTGTATGAACTTGCTAAAAAAATCTCTCTCCATCTTTTGCTTCGTTTGCGGCGTGATGGCTGTTGCCCTGGGCGTTTGTCTTACTACCAAAGCGTCTTTGGGAACTACCCCCATAACCGCGATCCCCTGGGCAATTTTCCTCTGCCTTCCCCAAATTTCCTTCGGCGTCTGGGTTATTCTCTTCAATCTCCTGCTTGTGGCCATCGAATGGATCCTCCTCCGCGAAAAGCTGTCCCTCTCGAGCGTTATTATCCAGATTATCCTGACTTTCTTCTTCGGCTATTGCATCGAATTCTGGATGACGCTATTGGCGGGGCTAAATCCTGACGCCTACTGGCTACGGATCTGTCTGGTTCTCCTTGGTTGCTTGTTTATAGCCCTCGGCGTATGCCTGAACATGATTTCAAATGTCTCGGTTATGCCGGGCGACNNATTNTCGATAGCGATCGCCGAAACGTCAAAAAAACAGTTCGCCAGGATTCGGATGCTTTCCGATATCGCGATGTCCGCGATCGGCCTCGCCATTTGTCTTGTCATCCTGAATAATATGTCCGGCGTCCGCGAGGGAACCGNTATCGCGGCCGTCGCGACAAGCTGTTTCGTAATGCTTCTGCTCAAAGGAATCGCCGGGTTGAAGAGAGCAAAGCGTCGCCGCGCTTTGCTGGCCGNCCGCGCGCAAAAAGCGCGAAACTTCAGATAAGGCTTGTCTCCGCGAGCGACTGGCGCCTCCGCGCCCCGCCAATTTTGACGCTGGTTTCCGCGAACAAAGCCATTAAGCGCGCGAGCGCGTCGCCAAAATCGCCATCCGATTCGCGACATTTTTGAGGCTGGCAAAAATATGTTAGATAGATTAAATTATCTCTTCAAAATTAAGGCTGTCTGCTTCGCGCCTGGCCGGAAGGCGAAAATTTCAACCATCCGCCCGATTTCGTCATGTCTTTTTTATCGACTTCATTCAATAAATTAAAAACTGGATTATCCGGAGTCGCCTCCAGGATGCCCAAAAGAGCCATAGCCAAAGGCGCCAAAGCGGNCGCCTTGCTTGGCGCCCTCGCTCTGGCCGGAAAGCTTGGCCAAACCGTAATCAGGAAAAAAGTCGAGGATTCGGTAATCCAGGGCAAGAACACGGCGGTGAACGAAGTAAAAAATACGGTAAATAAAAACATTGAGAAATTTATTCTCGAATGCGTCATTCGCTGGTTTACCTATCTCTTCCTGATCGCTCTCGCCTATCTGCTCGCCGTCTCCTTCAATTTGCGAAAGGATATTCTCATAGCTTTCGTAATCCTGGGCATATATTCGTTTTATCTGGTNAAAGCCGCTCGAGTTCTTGGATGGTATGTCTCTTTTATCAAAGAGAACGGTCTTATTTTTCACCCGATCAAAATAATAAGAGCGTATTTGCGCAGAGCCATTCTGGATAGAGTGCAAAGATCAAGGGCGGGTTTGCCCCTTCATGAAAAACTCGCTCTGGATTTTTTTGGCCCGGCGAGCGAGAAAATAGCCGACGACATAGCGTCCAGCAGTCTGGGATCGCTCGAATTGAGACGCGAAGCCTTCGCCCGCATTGGAATGTGGATAGGCGGCTGGGTTGTGTACGCGCTAATCTACGAAAAACTTTTCCTGCTCGTTACGGGAATCGACTTTAAATTCGCATGGGAGCCTATAATCTGGCCTTTCTACGCTCTGGTAAAAATTTTGTCGGTTCAAGGATAAACCGCGGGGCGGCTTGGCGCGTGACACAGAAACCCGGCCTCCCGACTCGCAAATAATCCATAACAGGATTCGTCCAATGACTTATCAATTGACGGATATTTTGAATAGATGCTCGAAAGACGACGCGAACTTCCTGGTGTCCATGATCGAGTCTCCTGTCAGTTTCGCGGACGCCAGGGGACTAAAGGAACTAATCGACGCTTGGAACGGCGAAGGGACGATGCCCCTCGACCTGAATCGCAAGCTCGAGCAGGAAATACGCTATCTGGGGAGCAACGATTTCGCCTACGCGACGAGAAAGGCGCTTGGCCGCGAGCCCGCGGGCGTCGGCGTTGACGAGATAATAGACGATTTGGCCAAATTGCTGAAAATCGTCTGCCCCAGAACGAACTCGATGGAGGCCAGGCTTGAAATTTTCGCGGGCCAAGTCATAGATCGGGAATTCGCGAAACTCGCGCCGGAGCGCCAAAGACAAATTTTGGAGCAAATTAACTTCGACCGGCATCGCCGAGACGAGATAATCAACAGGGTAGTGAACAAAAAAGAATTGCTCCTCCCCGTAATTTTACCCATTCTGGGCAGAGCGGCCGGCCCGGAAATCCTGCAGGGAATCATCGTCTCCCTGATCGCTCCCTTTATTGGCCGCGAAGCCGCCAAACAAATATTGATCCAGATGGCCGCGCGATTCCCCATTTTCGGCGCCTGGCTAGGACCNCTGCTGATCGCGGGCGNCGCCGGCTGGGCCTTTATGAATCTCGCCGGTNCGGCGAGCCGCAAAACTATTCCCATAATCCTCTATCTTGGGGCGGTCTGCCTGCGAAATGGCGAAACCGGGGATTTCGCCAGAGAATTTATTCCGGAGGGCGAAAAAAACGCCCGGGAAAGAGCTTTCACGGGCGCCCGAAAATCGGCTTCTTGAAGGGCTCCATTGATAGGCGCCAATCTCGCGCCGCCGCGAGATTGATCTCCGTAGTAAATCGCGTCTGAAATTCCCGCCGCGGCGAACTTCGTCGGGGAGCGTTTATAGCGAATTTTGATACATATACGCTCGCGATTTGGTAAACCGGAAAATTTATATCGAAATAAACCGGAATTCGCGCCGAGATTATTCGATGCGGCGTCGTTATGNCTCCCGCGGGAGGCGATATGTTAAATAAAAGAACGCTGATCCGAATTTTGCGGCTTATAAAACGCAAAAGAAAAAATTACGCGATATATATCGACAGGTTTATTTTATTGGTAATACTTATAAATTCAATCACTCTTGGCATGGAGACAAGCGAATATTTTTCGAAAAATTACGGCCATATTCTTCAATATATCGATACCGCGGCTCTCGCGATATTTACTGTCGAAATCCTCGTAAAGCTCGCGATAGGGCTGCTGAAATT
>JAAUYY010000062.1 GCA_014804865.1 Desulfovibrio sp. | reverse complement strand
TTCGTTCCAGCTTTCGTCTTCTTCCAGATAGAACAACCGCCAGCGGTCATTCAGTCCGCGCCAGTTGGGATCCTCTTCGCCTTGTGTGTCAACGAAAGCGAGCGTTCCCGAAAACGGCCAATATCTATACAATTTCAGGTCGACGCAATCCTGACAAATAACGCCGACAAAAATGTTTGTCTTGTTGATCGCGAGATCGCAATAAAGATGTTCCGTATCATTCAATAGGCGAGTATAGAAGCGTAGCGAACAATTTTGACCGCCAAGGACAATCTCAAGACTTTGGTTCGGAATAGGTCGCAATGGAATTTCAAGCATCTTACTTGCCTATATTCGAGCGCCTGGCGAGTTGAGAGTCGTATTTATTATTGAGCAAATCCCGCGAAGACTTCGATTTCTTTGTTTGCTCGGCGGTCTGCTTGCCAGCTTGCTTATTCGATTTATCCGAGGCCTGTTTTGGCTTTTTGACCGGAGGGATTTGCTCGTCGCTGTATTCCGATTCGACTTGTCTTATTTCCTCAAAATTTAGAGAGACCAGGAGTCTATCGACGCCATTTTCCGTTTTGCGATCGTAGTCGTATGAGGCGAGCGTGAAATCTACAAAAGTTTTTTCTGGAGTAATGACACTGACAAGCTCCGTGCTTGAGACAAGCGCGTCCAAAGTCTCGATCATTTCCGTAAGTTCGGAAGATGATCCAGTCCGCGCCAAAACAACGCCTACGGAGGCCGGTTGCGCGACTTTGTTATAATCGACAAAACCGCCTCGCTCGACCGCGTCCTGCGCGACTTTGTACTCTTGCTTGACAGTGCATCCCATAAATGTATCAAACGGGATAACCGCGTCGCCGTCTTCGTTGTAAATGGCCCAGTTACCGGGTGTTCCTACGGGCAAAATAGACATTAGAATGAGCTGTTCGCTTGCGCGGTTATGTTTCTAATTCCATCGACGGATTGATTGGCTACAGCTTGCGCGTCCGCGCCGGGAGGCGCGGTTATATTCTGATTAATTGTAATGTTTTGATCTATGTCTTTTGAATTATCGATAACTTTTGGCTCCGCGTCTTTCGCGAGAAGCCCCGGCCCGGGCATTCCCATGCCCTGTTGGAGCATATCAAAATCCTTTCGCGCTTCCTTGTCGCCGTTGGCCGCCGCCTCGTGGGCTTTAGCGGCTTCCTCTCCGCCTCCGCCGCCGATTAATTTCTTTACCCAGTCGGGCAATAAGTCCAAGAGCCACGCCTTGATATTCGCGAGAAATTCCTTCGCGGATTCCCAGGCTTCCTTAAGTCTGCCAATCGCGGCGCCCGCGGTTTCTTCGTCGCCCGTTACGGCGTCCCATAAATCTAAAAACACGCCGATAACGTTTCGCACGACTTCCCGAACCGCCTCAATACTCTCTTGCGTCATGCCGAAGCGAAGCATAAGGCGCTCGAGGACAGAATCGCCGCCGGTCGCGAACGCCCATAGCTCGTCAAACGCGCCCGCGACAACGGCGATTATTGCCGCGAGCTTCATCATCGGAAGCATCGCGGCCTTGTGCGCCATTCCAAATTTGATCATGGCGGGGATAGCTTTCACGGTCGCGACATTAGCCAGAGCGAGAAAAAAAGCGGTTACGGCTTCTTTATTGTCGGAACACCACTGCGCGAAATCGTGCAGTATATTAGCGGCTTTGGTTAGTAATGGAATAAACGGCGCGATCGCCCGCATGGAGAGCGAGACAAACGCCGTTTGCATATCCTGTANGGCGTCGTTGGCCGCCGCCGCCGCGTCCGCGTCAGCCTTTGTAAACTTGATATGCTCNTTGCCCGCCTTGATGGCCTCTTCGGTCGCTTTTCGGCCCTGTTGCAAGAGCATAATCGTACCCTTNTCAATGCCGAGTTTTTGGCCAAAACCGGCGGCGTCCGAGGCGGACATCGTTTCAAATTTCTCNGCGAGCTCGGGCAAAATATCAATCGCGCTTTTCGCTTTGCCNGACGCGTCCTTGACGCTAATGCCCAGCTCTTTAAAGAATGGGAGCAAGCGGCCTTTTCCCATCTCGGCGGCTTGCGTCAGGTTCGCGGTCAAGCCTTGAAGAGTAGCTTTAAACGCGTCGCCGTCGCCGCCCGCGTGTTTGACCGCTTCTTCCCAGGCTTGCACGTCTTCGATATTCAGGTTCAGAGCGTCGGAATATTTGCCGAGCGCGTCGGCTTCGTCGAGATATTGGGAGACAAGAGATTTTACTGACAGACCGACGCCTACCAGCCCCGCGACCTTCGTCAAAACTCCCATTAACTTCTTGAACGCGTCTTCGCCGCGTTTGGCGGTGTCTTCCAGAGTGTCGCCAGTCTTATCGATTTTATCGTTCAGATCCTCAATCTCGTCGCTAGCCTCGTTGGCGCCTTCGGCGATGTCGTCCATCGCGTCGCGACCGGCTTCTCCCGCGCTATCCAGATCGTCTTGCGCGTCGGCCAGATCCTCGCGGAATCCGACGGCGTTTAAAATCAGCGATATGATAAGTTCGCCAGCGTTCATCGGCGTTCGCGCAATCCCCGTTGGCGATTATGAAAATCGCTCCAAATACGCTCGTTGTGATTATCTATGCTCATTATTTCCAGCATATCCCAGGCGTCCTCGAGGCTATAAACCGTCTTCATTTCATGGAGCGTCGCCATACCCTTGCTTATTGGCAATCCCACGCAGGCGCTCAAATTGACGTAATCCTTCAGGCCCGCGGGGACAGGATTTCGGTAAGGCGGCAAGTCAAGCCCTCGCCGCCCTCGCCAAAATTTAGCGACAGCGCGATCACCTCCGCGCGAAGCCGCATAATTGTGCTTAATTCTTCAATATGATTATCAAGATTTTGCGAACAGAGTTTGATCACATTATGCGGATGACTCATGTTGGGAACAATCGCGACTTGCTCGATAAGCTCGTCGTAAAGCGGCTCCGCGAGTTTCCAGTCTAGTCCCGAGAGTCCGCGCATGACCGCGGACGCGAGCGCCATCGAGTTGGAAGTTTTCGCGAGTTTTGCCAAATCNTCNGGNATATTGACGCCAAAAAGCGCGATNAGAGCGCGACANGNCCATTTTTCNAGNTTGCTNACGGCCATTTCCGTAACGCGAAAAGTCTTGCCAGCGTCGCGTCCTTCNTCGATCGTAATTTCAATTTCCTTGCGCATAATTGCCTAAAGGGTAACAGTTTCCCATTTATCGAAAGTCAGNACGAAAGACGCGGATTGTAAAGTTTGCGCCGCGTTCGGATGCGCCTGCGCCGTTGTCATGGCGCCTCGNGTTCCAATAACTTTCTTGTTGATTGCGGGCATGGAAAATTCGGCGTTGCAGGTCATTACNTCGNGAATCGAATCCTGATAGTTGGCCCAGTCTTCGAAGAGACGNAGNGACGGCGAATCGGCGGCGAGNGTNATNGTTACTTCCTTGTTGGTCGGAACCCACCCNAANGAGGTATGGCCGTCCACGCCTTTTTCCGCGACNACGGGATTATTCTGCGCGACGCTCACCATAGCATCCGTGCCAAATTGCTCGATCCGCACAGGAGAATCGTAAAGNCCAGGNACGACCAGATAAAAGAGCGAATTGGCCGCCGTGATTGTCATATTNNCCATATTGTCTGNCATGNNTCGCNCCTCTCTTTATTGTATGGCNGTCGCGGGCATCACGATNTTGTGGATGCTTCCGCCNTCCGTGTAATAAAATTTGCAATCCGGCGTTCCTCGNGCGGCTCGAACTTGCGCCCCCGGATCCTTGATGTGCATATACCATCCGAGAGATTGAATCGTTTTTGACACGTCGCTGCCAATTTCCGCGATCAACTGAACTTTTTGGGTATTGGACAGCGTAATGCCGGAGCGAATCGCGCCGAAATTAAGATACTTGTTAATCGTGTCCAGACAGGCGGCGCGCACCATCGCGTAACCCTCTTCGTTGTACGGAATGGATTTTACAGCCTTGAATAGATCAAGAAGATTGAGTTGCAGATTGTCCTTGATCGCTATCGCGTTTAGATAAGTGTCGAGCCAATCCCACTTGCCGGATACCTGTCCGGGTTGAAAGAACTTGAACGTCGCGGAAGCGGTCGCGAAATCCGCGTAACAGTTGTAACCATTCTCTAGAAGCGCGTCGTATTCCTCGTCGTTATCGCAAGTAACGCGCAATCCCTCGCCTTGCTTGAAGGCGAAAGTTAGGCGACCGTTATATTCGTCAAAGTTGATGGACGCCGCCGTTCCCATTACCCAAGCCATAAGCTGGGCGGTATTGAATACAGGACACGTTCCGTCAAGCTCGAGAACCTGGTCAATCTGATAACCGGCGGACGCTTTGGAGCCCATGACGCGAGCGGCGTTATTGCTGTCCCACATGACGTAGCAGAAGCGCGTGTCATACCCGCTGGCCCAATTTGCAAGCTCGAGCTTTTCTTCAAGAGACGGCTCCCAGATTGTGCCAAACGTTACCCAGTCGCGAGCGTAGCCCAGAATATTTGTCATACAATCCGACAAGGACTGCGCGTCAATTCCAGGCGAGACGATCGCGCCCGATTGCTCATTAAAACCGAGAAGCGTCGATAATCCCAATCCGCTTTTTGGAGGCGTAGCGTAGGAGACGGAAGAGGACGAACCTTTGGTCGCGCTAGTAATTTGCCAGGCGTTGGTCAAGCTGGAAAACGCGACGGTTACGCCCTCGGGCATTTTTTCTTGGATAATTTTAGCCACGTCGCTGAAGCTCGTCGCGCCGGAAAAATCGAGGCCTTCAATCTGATAGTCGACGCCGTCGATAGAAATATCAAAGCCGCCAACACCCGCGGTTTTTAGCGACTGAAGCGAGCTCGTATATGGCCCACTTCGAAGCCACGCGGGGGAATCGGCGTCGCGATAAGCCGCCACAAAAAGATGATCGGGCAAGCTAGTCGCATTGACGTAACCGCCAAAATAGGTCTGGGCGAGCGCGGCTTCTTCAGAATCGGAGCCAAAATAGGCGGCTACTGCTTGCGAGCTTGAGAAGCGCAGGACGCGACCCGACGGAGGAAGCTCGCTTTTCGTCAAAAGCATACCCGAAAAAGTCAGTCCCGCAGTTCCGCCCTCCATTACTCGGGGAACAATCTGGACAAGTTTATCCGCGTTGACGCTCATTTAAACTCCTATGATTGCGGTTTAAGAATCAAATTGACGTTATGGAAGAAATCGAGATTGACGTTAACCGTATCGTCGGCCTGCAACATTAGGCCGAGCATATAGCGCGGGTTGATCTGTTCGTCGCCTTCAAGCGCGGTCAAATCTTGCGGATCTTCGACGTAAAGCGGAGCGACCCCGTAAGGCTTCAGAAAATCGCAAGCGACAAGATCGCGAAGAAGAGTCGATAACGTTTTGGCCCAAACAGACA
>JAAUYY010000061.1 GCA_014804865.1 Desulfovibrio sp. | reverse complement strand
CCATCCCCAGGAGCGTATTAATAGCGGATACGCTGTCCGCTCCCGCTTCTTCGGCGGCTTTGCCTATAGCGGTTATGTCCGTGACATTGGGAGAGAGCTTGACGATTATATGTTTGTCGGGAGCGTTTTTGCGGACAGCTTCCGTGACTTTCGCGCAAAGCGTCGGATCCCCTCCGAAAATGGAGCCTCCCGCCTGGACGTTCGGGCACGACACATTGATTTCAAGCGCCGCCACGCCTTCGGCGTCATTGAGAATTTTGGCAAGGCGTCCGAATTCTTCCGTCGATGAAGCGTACATATTGGCTATTATCGCCGTCTCGCGCCGCGGAAGCGCGGGGAGTTTAGTCTGCAGAAAGCTCTCGACGCCGTCGTTCTGCAGGCCGATGGAATTTAGCATTCCAGACGCGGTCTCATAGATTCGCGGGACGGGATTGCCCCGCCTTGGCTTCAGGGAAAGGCCCT
Source organism: Desulfovibrio sp. (assembly GCA_014804865.1). The sequence goes on along the minus strand of JAAUYY010000061.1, from coordinate 9,104 downwards.
TGACGACAATTCCTCCAAGACTAGCCAGATCCCCGAAATTGCGGAACTCGACTCCGTAGCCAAATGTTCCGGACGCGGTAAGAATTGGATTTTTTAGAACGAGATCGCGCGTCTGGCCTTTTAGAACGATAGACAAATCCATATAATTTTCCCAAGCCGCGCGAAAATCGGAGCGAAAGAAGATTTTCTAGCGCGGCGTTAATGGAGCGACTATAAGCCTCGCGCCGTCAAAGAAAATTTCGAAGCGGTCGACGTTAGAGTTCGATCTGGTCGGCCCAGAACACTGGCCCCGCTACGCAAGTCTGAACCAGGGAGCCGCGTTTTTCGGCGACGGGCCATTTGTCGTTGACCTTGCAAACGCATCCAAGACAGGCGCCAACGCCGCAGGCCATTTTGTTTTCCAGGGAAAGTTGCGTTCTGGCTCCCGTTTGCGCGCTTATTTCCCGAATGGTTTTAAGGAATGGTTTTGGCCCGCAGGCAAGGACGAGACCGTTCTGCTCCGCGCAATCGCGAATTCTTTCCTGCAAGGCGAATATGAGATTGTCCAGATCTCCGTCGCTTTGATCGCGAAGAGAATCCACAGTTATCCTTTCGTTCAGGCTGTCCACGGGGTAGCAATCAAGCGGATCGCGGTGCGCGAACAGCATGCTCGCGTTCCACGGTTGCGGGTGTCTGTTTACATAGCCCACAAAAGGGGCTATTCCCATTCCGCCGGCAAGCAACAATGTGGGAACGTCCGTCTCGACCGCGAAATAGTTGCCAAGGGGACCCCAGACGAGAATTTCGTCGCCGGGACGCAGATTCGAGATCCGATCCGTGCCCCGACCTTCGATTTTTACGAAGCAAATGAGATGTCGGGAAGTCATATGGCAGATCGAAAGAGGTCGGCCCCAGACGAGCTCCTTTTCAAATGAAAACGGGCGTATCATCAGAAACTGGCCGGGGTTCCACGACGACCAGGCCGGATGTTCGAGACGCAAGGCGAAGAATTTGCCCTTGGGATCCGTTTGACCGAAGGGAACGACGTCGAGAACCTTTAAAGTTTTTATGGCTGGCGGCATATATTGATAATAAACCCGGGGAACAATCCGGTCAACAGCCGTCGGCTCTAGTGGCGAGTCTATATATATTTGTAGTTTATAAGGCGAGGTTAGGAGAGGCGTATGGAAAATATTTTCCGTCGGCGACGCGATAAGGTCAGGGAAGTTTTATTAAGACGCGGACTCGACGCGTCTCTGATCGCCTCGCCGGCGAACAGGTTTTACTTGTCGGGCTTTGAGCTTCACGATCCGCAACTAGACGAAAGCGCGGGTTATATCGTTGTCTCCGCCTCCGGCGACGACTGGTTAGCCACGGACTCGCGTTACGAGCTCGCCGCCAAAGCGCTCTGGGATCCCGAGCGAGTGTGGATATACGGAGGCGCCTCCGGGGTGAGCCTAAATGAACTTCTCGCCAGAGTCGGCTCTCTAATAGGGTTCGAGACGCGGGCGGTGTCGGCGCGATTCGCCGGGAGTCTCGCGACTGGACGCAAACGCGGCTTTGTTCCGGCGTTCGCGTCGGCCGACGGGATTATCGAAAGATTTCGCGAAATCAAGGAGACGGACGAAATTCGCGCTCTGAAAGCAAGTTTCGCCCTTAATCATAAGGCTGTGGCGCTGATCGAGGAAAAAATCGCGTCCGGCGAAATCGCGTCGATGACCGAAAAGGAACTCGCGTGGCAAATCGAGCGATTTTTTCGGGAAAACGGCGCGCAGGAATTGGCCTTTTCGACTATAGTCGCGCGAAACGAACACGCCGCTTTGCCGCACGCGGTTCCCACTGACGCCAAAATCGGCGAAGACGGCGTTCTGCTGGTTGATCTGGGCTGTCGAGTCGAAAACTATTGTTCGGATCAAACCAGGACTTGGGCGCTTGGCTCCAATCCGCCTCCGGATTTCGCCAAAACACTGGAGTTGGTCAAAGACGCGCAGGCGGCCGCCATGGAAATAATGCGCCCCGGCGTCGAATGCTCGCGGGTTTACGCGAGAGCGAGGGAGGTATTCGAAAAAGCCGGCGTCGAAAGGGCCTTCAATCATGGTCTAGGGCACGGAGTAGGCTTGCGGACGCACGAGGCTCCATCGCTGTCTTCGCGAAGCGAGGGGATTCTCGAGGAAGGGATGGTCGTCACTGTCGAGCCGGGGCTGTATTTTGGAGAATGGGGCGGAGTTCGTTGGGAAAACACCGTTCTGGTCGTCGCCGACGGGATAGAGATCCTTTGATTTCGGAGGAAGCGCCATGCTCGCTGTGCTCGATTATAAGGCTGGAAATCAGACTAGCGTATTGAGAGCGCTCGAATACGTCGGCGTTCCGGCGAAGACGACCGCCGACAGCGACGAGGCTCTGCGATGCGACGGAATTATTTTTCCGGGGGTGGGCGCCGCGCCGCAAGCGATGGAGGAACTCCGCGCGAGCGGTCTTGATCGCGCCGTAAAGGAAGCGACGGAGGGCAAAGTCCCCATCCTTGGCATATGTTTGGGTAGCCAGATCGTGATGGAAAAAAGCGAAGAGGGAGATATCGATTGTCTCGGTCTGATCCCCGGCGTTTGTCGCAAGTTTAGACCGGACGCGCTCGATGAGGACGGTCGACCGATTAAAGTCCCGCATATGGGCTGGAATAACCTTCGGATAAAAAAGGCCAGCCGCCTCCTTGAAAATGTCGATGAAAACGCCGAATTTTATTTCGTGCATTCCTATTACGTCGAGGCGCCGGAAAAACTGGTCATAGCGACCAGCTCGCACGGGCGGGAATTTTGCGCGCTGTACGGCGAAGACGGCGCCTGGTTCGCGCAATTTCACGTTGAGAAGAGCGGGAGAGCAGGGCTTGCAATGCTTGAAAATTTTTATAAATACTGCGCGGAGCGGAAAAAATGATTTCCAAGCGCGTTATAGTATGCCTTGACGTTCGCGACGGACGTCTTACAAAAGGCGTGAAGTTCGCGGAAAACCGGGATATCGGCGATCCAGCGGAAAGCGCCCGGGAATATTGCGAAGCCGGCGCCGACGAAATAGTGTTTTACGATATTACGGCCTCGGCTGAAAAAAGAGGTATTTTTCTTGACGTAGTAAACGAGGTCGCCAAAAATATTTTTATTCCTTTCAGCGTCGGAGGCGGGATCCGTTCGGTCGAAGATATGCGGAAGGCTTTGCTGGCCGGCGCGGAAAAAGTCTCCGTTAATTCGGCCGCCGTTCTCAATCCCGAGTTGATCTCCCTGGGCGCCAAAGCCTTTGGATCCCAGGCTATCGTAGTCGGCATGGACGTTCTGAAAACAGGGAAAAGCGAGAAAATCCCTTCGGGCTACGAAGTCATTATCAATGGGGGGCGCAAACCTGTCGGACTCGACGCAGTCCAATGGGCGAAAAAATGCGAGGAGCTTGGCGCGGGCGAAATCTGTCTGAACTCTATCGACGCGGACGGCGTTAAAGACGGATACGAAATGACTGTTACGCGCGCGGTGGCGGACGCGGTGTCCATACCGGTCATCGCTTCCGGCGGCGCCGGAAAGCCGGAGCATTTGCGAGAAGTTCTCGCCGAAGGCGGAGCTTCCGCGGCCCTCGTAGCCTCGATCGTTCATTTCGGCGAATACTCCATACGGCAATGCAAGGATTATCTGAACTCGCATGGAATCAAGACAAGAATGGTCTGGTAATAGTCGCGACGCGCTTCCCGGCGAGTTGCGCGATTTTCTTTCGCGCCAACAGAAAATAGCCGTCGCCTTTTCCGGCGGCCTTGACAGTCGATTTCTTTGCCACGCGGCGCGTCTAATGAATCTCGATGTCCTGGCGATACATATAACCGGCCCGCACGTAGCCTCCCGCGAAACCGAATATGCGAGACAATGGGCGGNCGGGCATGAAATCGCTTTTCGCGAGATTCGGAGCGATCCTTTGACCTTGCCGGAAGTGGCCGCGAACGGGCGCTTCCGGTGTTATGAATGCAAAAAAAATATGCTAAAATTCGCGCTCGAGGCGGCCCGGGAATTTGGCGCTGTTCTCTGCGACGGAGGCAACGCGGACGATCTCAAGGTCTATCGACCGGGTTTGCGCGCCGTTCGCGAAGCGGGCGTTTTCTCGCCTTTGGCCGCGGTCGGTATGACAAAAATGGATATTNGTCATTTCGCTCGCGAAACGGGCATGGACTGGCCCTGGCAAAAGGCGCGACCTTGTCTGCTTACCCGTTACGCCTACGGTCTCGCGCCCGACGCCGCTACTCTGGGCAGACTGGCGGAAACGGAGGCGAAACTTGAAAAAATTTTGGGCGACGCCGACTTCAGGCTTCGTCTTAAGCCCGAGGCCGNNTTGCAAATCGACCGGGAGCCAGGCGAAAAAAGAGAAGCGATCCTGNAAATTCTCGTCNNCGGAGGCTTCGAGGGCGCGAGAATCGAGATCGCGGAGCGCGTCGGTGGGTATTACGATCGAGAGGCGCCGGTTTAAGAAGATGTCNTCATAACTATATTTCAAACGGTTCCGAAGAAGATTATTCGCCAAAAAACGCGGTTTTGGCTCATTTTAGACGTTCGTCGCGCCGTATGTTAAAATCCGGCGCTAAGTTATGAAGACAGCTTCCGGCTTCGTCGCGTTCTGGACATTGGCGAAAAAGGAATATAAATTAAGACGAAGTTTTCGAAATTGATTATCCGCCCTTTTCTGTATATCGCGCGGGAATCGATCCGCGTTTTTTTCGGCTAAACGCNAGTTTGCCATAATCAATAAAGAAAGGAGGCCGAAATGGCTCATAAGAAAGTGGAGCGCAGGAAGGAGCTTGACCGCAAACGCAAGCGTCGCATGGAGCGCATTAAGCTTCGAATCAAGGAAGCGAAGGGCTCGGCGTCNTAACCAATTTGGGGTTAATCTTTCCGCGAAGTTTCGCGCCGCGCGGACTTCGCGATTTAATTTTATATACCTGGCACGATCTCACTGATCGCGATATCGGTAAGCTAAAATGCCAATTTACGAATACAAATGTCCCAAATGCGGCGAAGTTTTTGAAAAGTTCGCCAAATCCAGCGAATCTCACAAGGACGCGATCTGCCCTAAATGCGGAACAGAATCGCCTCGCATAATCTCTCGCACCTCCTTTGTATTGAAGGGCGACGGGTGGTACGTGAGCGATTACGGCTATAGGAAGGGCATAAAAGAAGACAGCGGGGCGGGAGCTGGCGCGCCCGCGCCGACCACGTCCTCAAAGCCGGCCAAACAAGGCGAGAAAAGTCTCGTTAAGAAAGAGGACGCTCCAAAAAAGATTTCGGCGAAAAAGAGCGAAAATACAGCGCCCAAGTCCGCCGCGACCGATTCCGGCTCCAAGAAGTCCGACGCGGCGTCCTGACAATATGATCATTTGAGGCATTAGATGATTGATCGTTACTCCCGGCCTGAAATGAAGCGCGTCTGGAGTNTTGAAAACCGTTATCGCGCCTGGCTGGACGTCGAACTCGCGGTGTGCGAAGCCTGGGGCAAACTGGGCAGGATTCCCCTCGACGATCTGAATAAAATTCTTGCCTTGCGCGANCTTGCGTCCATAGACGTCAAACGAATCCTGGAAATTGAGGAAACGACGCGTCATGATGTCATAGCCTTCCTGACCTGGCTTGAGGAAAAGGTCGGTTCCTCCGCCGCGCGCTATATTCATCTTGGATGCACTTCGTCCGATATTGTCGATACGGCGAACGCTCTCCTTTTGCGAGAAGCGGGTCGAATTATTCTCAAGGATCTCGACAATTTGCTCGGAACGCTAAAAGGGATGGCCTACAAATATAAAGGCGTCCTGTGCATGGGCAGAACGCATGGAATTCACGCGGAGCCGACAAGTTTCGGACTTAAGCTGGCCGGTTTTTACGAGGAGTTCAAGAGACAGCGCGAGAGGTTCGAAATTGTCCTGAATGGTCTCGAAGTAGGCAAAATCTCCGGCGCCGTAGGCACTTACGCCTTCCTTACGCCAGAGGTCGAACAGATAGCCCTTGGAATACTCGAGCTCAAGCCCGATCCGCATTCGACACAGATAGTTCAACGCGATCGATACGCCTGGTTTTTTACAACTATCGCGCTCATTGGCGGAAGCGCGGAGCGGTTAAGCGTCGAATTGCGGCATTTGCAGCGCACGGAGCTTCTGGAAGCCGAAGAGGGCTTCGCGGTCGGACAGAAAGGCTCCTCGGCCATGCCGCATAAGAAAAATCCCATTTCGGCCGAAAATCTCTGCGGCATTTCGCGCGTGTTGCGCGGAAACGCGTTAGCTTCCATGGAGAATCAGGCGCTCTGGCATGAGCGCGATATAAGTCATTCCAGCGTCGAGCGGATAATTATGCCAGATTCGACAATACTGGCCGATTACGCTCTCGCCCGGCTTAATCGCGTATTGTCAAATCTCGTGGTTCGCTCAGAGCGCATGGAAGCCAATATGGGGCTATCCTACGGGCTATTTTATTCGCAACGCCTCCTTACCGCGCTTATCGACGCCGGATTTCCCAGACAAAAGGCCTACGAGCTTGTTCAGAAACTAGCCATGCGCGGCTGGAATGAAAAATTGTCTTTTCCAGATCTGGCTCGGAAAGATCCGGATCTTCGCGAAGCTCTGGGCGATAAACTGGACGATCTTTTTGATCCGTCCTTTTACCTGCAGTGGGAAGATTATATTTTTAATCGCGTTTTTCAGGACTAACAGACGCGTCGGAACGCGGACTTGTTCGATTTTGGAAGGATCGCTTGAGCCCGACGCAATTCTGTTTCCAGACGCGAAAACAAAGAGCTGTCCATGGATGAAAAAAAACGTCTTCTTGCTCGCCTCCTTATGGAAAAATCGTATCGGGAAGGAGATTTTCTGCTCGCGTCGGGCAAACGCAGCGATTATTATTTCGATTGCAGAGTAACCGCCTTGTCGGCCGAGGGCTCGTGGCTTATAGGCTGTCTTTTTAACGATCTGCTAAAAGACCTCGCCATTAGCGGCGTGGGCGGCATGACAATGGGCGCGGATCCTCTTGTGTCGGCTGTCACTGTTATTTCCCAGGAGCGGGGCAGACCCTTGAATGGATTGCTGGTTCGCAAGGAAGCGAAAGGGCATGGCACGGGACAATATGTCGAAGGCATGGGCAATTTCAGGGCGGGCGACAATGTGGCAATGCTGGAAGACGTTGTAACGACCGGAGGCAGTCTGCTCAAGGCTTGCGCTCGCGTTCGCGATTGCGGATTAAATATCGTCGCCGTCTGTTGTATTCTGAACAGGGAAGAGGGCGGAGCGGAGGCTTTGGCCGAAGCTGGCTATAATTTGCTTTCGCTGTTTACCCGAAGGGAGTTGCTGGAAATTGCCGCGTCCTGAACGAGTTTTCGCTTCCTTTGGACTTTTTGTCCTCCTTTTCGTCTTCGCGTCGCGCTTTCCGACATTGGCGAGGGCGGACGACTGGGTCGCGACTCTCAACGAGTCGACGGCTCCTTCGCGCATGGTGGGAGTGGATAAAAAAAATCGCGCTTTCTATTTTTTTGAGAAAAAAAGTCCCTTGAGGCTTCGTTATTCCTATCCTTGCGTAACCGGTCAGGCCCCGGGCGACAAGACCAAAATCAACGATCTCCGCACACCCGAAGGCGTATATTTTGTAGATTACAAGATAGCGAACGGTCTCGACTTTCGCGAATACGGCGGCGTAGCCTATACGTTAAATTATCCGAATCCGGTCGATAGGCTCCGCGGCAAGACAGGGCACGGGATCTGGATTCACAGCAAAGGCTTTGAACTCGCTCCGACTCGCGGATGCGTAGCTATCGGGCTCAAGGACATAGCCGAAGTGGGGCCATTATTGGCGCCGGGCACAGCGGTCGTGCTCGCGGAGGAGTTGCGTCAGCCAGACGGCGGCGACAACGAAACTCTGAAAAAATTAAAGGAAAGGATGCGGGAATGGAGCGCGGCGTGGTCCAGTCGTTCTTCCGAACTATTCGATTATTATGATTCGGACGCGTATTCGCGCGCGACGGAAAATTTTGACGCCTTCCGACTTAACAAAGAACGGCTTTTCAAGATTCTCTCCTTCATTAAAATATTTAACCGCGAGATAAACGCGTTGGAGGGTCCCGGGTATTGGGTTACCTGGGCGGAGCAACTATACACGGCGTCCAACCTTTCCACCGAAGGCGTCCGCCGTCTATACTGGCAAAAGGGAGAAGACGGCGACTTCCGCATAGTGGGCATGGAGTGGATTCCCCGAGACGTCGGGATGCGAGCGGAATTAAAAGAAGGCAAGCTCGTCGCCGAAGGGCCTGTCAGCTCGGCGACGGACGCAGCCTCGGAGGCTCCCGTCGCGCCCAGACTGGATATGCCGGAGCAACCCTGGGAAAAGGCCGCCGCGAGCAAAGAAGAAAAGTTGGGAGGACTTTTTTCCGGTCTTAATATTTCAGCGGACAAGCTCGTCGCCGTGAGCGAGCCGCTTGTGCCCAAAAAGCAGTCAAGGACTATTCAGCCCGACGAAATCGAGTGGGGCAAGGGCAAAAAGATGACTGAAGAGTCGTCGGAGCCAGTTCGCAAACCGGCGCCCCAGCTGATCTTGCCCGGGATAGGAAAGAAGCCAGTCGTTCCCGAAAAACCGACGGAAACCCGGGCTCCGGAGCCGAAGAAGCCAGCCGTTGTTCCTTCAGCCCCCGCCCAGATCGAAAAGCCGGTCGAGCCAGCGAAGCCCGCGCCCGAAAAGCCGAAGCCTGAAATTGTATTAACAGAAAAGGAACTCGCCGCAAAATACGACGCTTGGGCGAAAGCCTACAAAGAGCGGGACGCGGCCTTGCTCGAATTTTACGATCGCAAGAATTTCAATCGAATTCCGGAAACCAGGGACGGTCGCCATCCTTCGTTCGCGACCGTAAACGGAATTTTAAACGCGGATTTGAAGTCTCCGTGGCTTTTCGTAGTCATGAACGAACCCAGGATCGAAGCGAAAGGCGCCGCGGGCAAAACAGTAGCCGATATGTTGATCGTCGGCCCGAAGGGAGCGCGCAAGGGCTCGCAAACGCTTCTGTGGCAAAAGAACGAGAAGGGCGAAATCGGCATTGTCGGCTCTCAATTCTTACCCTCTAACGCCGACAAGGGCTCGCAA
>JAAUYY010000060.1 GCA_014804865.1 Desulfovibrio sp. | reverse complement strand
CCCTGCCAAAATTTTCTTTTTCATCGCAAGATCAAAAAAATTATTATTTTTTTTAACGTTCTTTCGGCGACAATTAGCGCCTTGCGCCGCGCTCAAGGCGCGTGTGGAATTTTTTTTGCCGATTTTCAACAGTGAAGTTTAATAGAGCGTAAAAATTTTTTGGCGAGCCTCGCCGCTTCGCAAAAATATTCCGCGCCGCGCGATTTTTGGAAATAAATCCGGATATTGCGCGGCGCGTTTTTTATTGGACGCTCGACTCGTTGGATAGAAAATATCTCGATCGCGATAATAATGTGGCGCCGCGTTTATTTTCTTGTTATGCTTAATCCGAAATTCCATTAACCGGTTTTAACATTAGCCGCGAGGCAAGGAGGGCGGTATGGAAGGCAAAGAAAGAAGGAAGTACATTTTATCCCTGGATCAGGGGACGACGAGCTCGAGGGCGCTGATTTTCGATCATGACGGCAATGTCCGCGCCACCGCGCAAAGAGAATTTCCTCAAATTTTCCCCAAGCCCGGCTGGGTGGAACACGATCCGCATCAGATCTGGTCGTCCCAGGCTTCCGTCATAGCCGAGGCCATTTCCCTTTACGACATCAACGGTCTCGACATTGCCGGCATCGGCATCACAAACCAGCGCGAAACCACGATCGTCTGGAACAAGGACACGGAAGAACCCATTTATAACGCCATAGTCTGGCAGGATCGGAGAACCGCCGAATATTGCGACAAGTTGCGCGCCGATGGCAAGGTAGAGATGATTCGCAAAAAAACGGGTCTCATTCTCGACGCCTATTTTAGCGCCACTAAAATCCGCTGGATTCTTGACAATGTCCCGGGCGCGCGGCGTCTGGCCGACGAGGGAAAATTGCTGTTTGGCACGGTGGACAGCTGGCTTGTATGGCGACTGACCAGAGGCGACGTTCATGTTACCGACGTAACCAACGCTTCGCGCACCATGCTCTTCAATATCCACACTCTGGAATGGGATCAGGAATTGCTCGATCTCTTCGAGATCCCGCGCAATATGCTCCCCGAAGTGAAAGCGTCAAGCGAAGTTTATGGACATACGCGCACGACGCTCTTCGCGCACAAGGTTCCCATTTCAGGAATGGCCGGCGATCAGCAGGCCGCTCTCTTCGGTCAGATGTGCATCGAGCCGGGATCAGTGAAAAACACTTATGGCACTGGTTGCTTTCTGCTCATGAACAGCGGCGACAAGCCAATTGATTCCAAAAACGAATTGCTTACCACTATCGCCTGGAAGATCGGCGACAAGGTTACTTACGCGCTGGAGGGTTCCATCTTCGTCGGAGGATCCGTCGTGCAGTGGCTTCGCGACAGTCTCCATTGCATTACTTCGTCCGAAGAGGTCGAAAAACTGGCCTCGACCGTGGCGAGCTCCGACGGAGTCTATTTTGTGCCGGCCCTTACCGGACTTGGAGCCCCCTACTGGGATCCCTACGCCAGGGGCTGTATTTCCGGCCTGACGCGCGGAAGCAATATCGGCCATATCGCCCGCGCTGCGCTCGAGGGCATCGCGTTCCAGACCTACGATATAGTAAAGGCCATGGAAAAAGACTCGGGCATACCTCTGACCAACCTGAAGGTCGACGGAGGCGCCTCGCGCAACAATCTCCTTATGCAGTTCCAGAGCGACATTCTCGCCTGCGAAGTGCTTCGCCCGAAAATCACGGAGACTACGGCGCTGGGCGCGGCTTATCTCGCCGGGCTGGCAGTGGGTTTCTGGGAAACTCTGGGCGAGATCCAGTCCCAATGGCAGGTGGAGCGGGTATTCATGCCCGTAGGCGACACGGCCAGGGTCGCCCGCGAGCTTGAGGGATGGCATAAGGCGGTCGACGCCGTTATGTTCCAGTATCCGAAATAGGGAAGCGGGGGATTGATAATGGAAACTTCGTTGTTAGTAAAATGCATTTTTGAGTGCATAGGCTCTTTCGTCCTTATGCTTCTCGGCTGCGGAGTGGTAGCTTGCGTCAATCTCACAAAATCAAAGGGCGTCGGCGGCGGATGGATCACCATCACCCTGGCCTGGGGTTTGGCTGTAATGTGCGGCGTGCTGATCGCCGGGCCTTATTCGGGCGCCCACCTCAATCCCGCCGTGAGCGTCGGGCTGGCGGTCGCCGGAAAATTTGCCTGGGGCAATGTTCTTCCCTATATTATAGCGCAAATTATCGGCGGTTTCCTCGGCGGCGTCGCGACTTATGTCTTCTACAAGGATCATTTTGACGCGACCGACGACAAGGATCTGAAGCTCGCCGTATTCTGCACCGCTCCGGCCATCCGCAATTTCCGGCGGAATCTGGTCTGCGAGATACTGGGCACATTTGTGCTCGTTCTCGTAATCCTTTATTTGAGCGAAAGCGGCAACGCCGCGGGATTGAAAGGCGACGCTCCCGCCGAGATCGGTCTGGGCAGCATTGGCGCCCTTCCCGTCGCTTTCCTGGTCGTCGTTATCGGCATGAGCCTCGGCGGCACGACTGGCTACGCGATTAATCCCGCGCGCGACCTTGGGCCTCGTCTCGCGCACGCCGCGATGCCCATCAAGGACAAGGGTTCGAACGACTGGGAATATAGCTGGGTGCCCATTGCCGGTCCGCTGATTGGCGGAATCACGGCCGCGGTAGTTTTCCAGGTCGTAAAAGCCATGATGTAATACCGATTATTAACCTCTTCATATGCGCCGCCCTTACGGGCGGTTTTTTTGTTCGTTTTCCGCGACGCGGTTCATTCCCGGCTGCCTTGCTTTGCTTCATGCCTATNTCATCAGGCGTCTACGCCAAATTNGATTGATTTTATCTTATAAGGGGAGCGCGTTCTCTTTTCAAAAGCGCGTCCTCATTTTTTCTCTGGCAAGTTTTCAACGAGCGCGAAATTAAATTTTCGCCTCGCTGTTAATCTTTTAACAAAATCGCGGATAAAAATCGCGAAGAAGCGAAACCTTCGTGACGTTAAACGCTATTTCCCGACGCGTTAGGCGCGATTGCGACGCCCAATTAAGCGGGCAAAACTGGGCGATAAAAAAGCCTCGCGAAAAGATCTCGCGAGGCTCGGACTTGAAAGGAAAATTTATAACTCTACGAATTCTTCATTTCCTGAATGAGATCCGTGAGCTTATGCGCCTGATTCGCGAGATCCGACACGGCCTGCGTGGCTTCGGCCATGGCCTCGGCGGTCAGTCTGGACATATCGTTCACTTCTATAATGGAGCGGTTGATCTCCTCGCTCGCGGCGGATTGTTCTTCGCTCGCGGCGGCGATCGCCTGAACCTGATCCGACGTGGCTTCGACCGTGGCCACTATTTCCTCAAGGGCCGCGCCGGACTGGTTCGCCAGCTCTGTGGCTTCGCTAATCCTGGCCACAGCGTTGTCGACGGCGCCCATGCTCTTGTCCGTGCTTTCCTGAATGGCGCGAATCGCGTTGCTTACGTCGAGTGTCGAGGTCATCGTCTTTTCGGCCAGCTTGCGAACTTCGTCGGCCACGACCGCGAATCCGCGACCGGCTTCGCCGGCTCTCGCGGCTTCGATGGCCGCGTTCAGGGCCAGCAGGTTGGTCTGATCGGCGATATCGGAAATAACGCCCATGATTCTGTTGATGTCCTGCGCCCTTTCGTTGAGTTGCGCCATGTCATCCTTAAGTTGCAAGGAGACCTGTTGCACTTCGCCAATGGACTGCACCACCTGTTGGACGACGTGTTCGCCGGCCTCGGCCTTCTGCTTGGTGTCGGAAGAAGCGGTCGAAGCGGAGCCCGCGTTTCTCGCGACTTCCTGGACGGTAGCGTTCATTTCGTTCATGGCCGTAGCCGCTTCCTGCAGACGTTGGGCCGATTCGGAAGCTCCGCGATCGGACTGCTCGATCTGCGCGGAGAGTTGCGTAGAGGCGGAGCTTATAATTTCGACCATGCCCTCGAGCTGATTGGCGGCGGCGAGCATACCGTCGCGCTTGGCGGATTCGGCGCGTCTGGCCGCTTCCTCGGCCTTGGCCATGGCTTGGGTGGCTTCTTCCGTCGCCTTCTGCGCCTGGGCGGATTTTTGTTGCGCTTCGGAGATATTGGACTTAAGCGCCGTTACCATGGTGCGCAGGGCGTCGGCGAGTTTGCCTGTTTCGTCGGACGTATGCACTTCGAGATTGCGATTGAGATCGCCTCCGGCGACGCCTTCCGCGAATTGCTGCGTGACGGACAGTGGCTTGACGATCATGCGCGTAATGAAGATGGCGACAATAACGCCAAGGATGAGGACGATGGCGAGTATGATGATAACGAGTGTGGTGGCNTTCGAAAGGTCGGCTTCAGCCTTGTTCACAAGCTGCGTGGAGTTTGTCGTCGTAACTTCCTGCATACGCAGAGACTCCGCGTACATTCTCTGGAAGAATTCGACGCGATCTTTTGAAGCCTGCGCGTTNTCCCCCTGGTACTGCGCCAGTCTTTCCGCCTCCTGAGCCATGGTTTCGTAGGCTTTCATTGTTTGGTTGAAAAGTTCCCGCGTATCCTGGCGGATCAGGTTGCCGTAAATGGATTGGAAATCTCTGGCGATAGCTGGCAAACTGTTGCGGACGCGGGCGAACTCTTCCATATTGTCGTTGCGCTCCGCGATGAGCATTTCTTCGAGCACGTTGCCTACGCGGGTGTAGATGGAGAACGTGTCGGCTATGTTTTTAGCGTACTGCAAAGACGAGCTCTGGTTNCCGCTTTCAATATAGGAGCGCAAGGCTTCGGAAAAAGTTTTAATAAGCTCGTCAAGTTTCGCTTCGCATTCTTCCGCGGACTTGATCATCGCGTTTGTGGCATGTTGCACATTGTCCAGGATGACTTTTCCCTGGCGAAGCATATCCTCGTACTGGGTAATGGATTTTGAGAAAGCNGTGAGGAATTTGTCGGTNGTCTCATAAAAATGTTTTGTATTCAAGTCCTTCAGCTTGGTCACGTCTTCCTTGAGCTTGTTCAAGTAATCCAGGGCCATAGGATAATTTTTTTCGTCGCGGCTCAAGAAATAGGTTCGCGTGTAATAGACGGCCATCAGCAGATTGCTTTGCAGATCGCTGTAATTTACCAGCCGCGGAACGCGATCGGTCGCTATCTCGTAAGAAACTTCCGATCCCGACTGCATGGCGCGGTAAGCCATCGCGCCCAGGATTAACGTCAGTAACAGAATGACGCAGAATCCTCCGCCAATCTTTTTACCCAAACTCATCAGGAACCTCCCATACCTATGACTAATTTTTTCGCTCAAACGCGAAGAGTCTGAAACTGTCCCCGCCCGGTCGCGGAAGTCCGTCTTCTCAAACTGAAAAATATTGCGCCTTTAGGCAGACATATCGGCTAAATGCGCCATTTGATTAGGCGAAAATCCTTATACAACAAAAATCTAACATTATAAATAAGGATCTGGCTGGGCGAGATAATTTCTCGCGTAATCTTCGACGCCTTCCTCCAGTTTGCGAAAACGTTGCGGATATCCCGNTTTGGCGAGCCAGTCCATCTCCGCGCGCGTATAATACTGATAATTGGGCGCGATGTTTTCAGGCATGGGGACATACCTGATGTTCTCGTCTTTGCCCAGAGCGCGAAACATGGCGCGCGCGACGTCGTTAAAGGATCTCGCCTCGCCGCTCCCGACGTTCATGATTCCGTTNGCGTCGGGCCGATCCAGCAGTAGCCACGCTATTAATTCGACGGCGTCCTTAACATATACGAAATCCCGTTTTTGCTCNCCGTCCGCGTAATCGGGCGAGTTTGAAGCGAAGAGCGTAGCCCTTCCATCCGCGCCGATTTCGGCGAATAGCTTGGCCGCCACGCTTTTCATGGCGCCTTTATGGTATTCGTTGGGCCCGTAAACATTAAAAAATTTAAGGCTCGCGACGGAATCGAGCAGATTTTCGCGAGCGAGCCAGAGGTCGAATAGGTGTTTCGAATATCCGTACATATTCAGGGGGCGCAACTTCTGAAGCTTTGCCGGGTCGTCCGAAAATCCGTGTTCTCCGGCGCCGTAAGTGGCCGCGGAGCTCGCGTTTATAAATCTGACGTCGTTTTCCAGCGCCCAGGCGCACAGATCCCTGGAGTAATGGAAATTGTTTTCCATAAGGAAGTCGGCGTTGTCCTCCGTAGTGGACGAGCGGGCGCCAAGATGCACAATCCCCTCGACTGGCCAGGGCAAAGAATTCGCTCGAACAAGCTCGATGAAACGGTCGCGACTCATATAGTCCGAATAGGAGCGTTTGACCAGATTTCGCCATTTTGGGGAATCGCCAAGATTGTCCACCGCTACGAGTTCGGACATGCCTAACGAGTTAAGATGCCAGAGCAGGGCGCTTCCGATAAAACCCGCTCCGCCTGTGATAACGATCATTATTCGCCTCTTTCCTCGGGATTTCGCGAAAGCATACTCTTGATCGTTATTTTTATAAAGACGCCAAAACGGTCGAGCGTAGAGACTCCGCCGAATTTTAGTTTGGAATATCGATCGCGACAAACGGGCGACGGATTTATTTCTCGCGATAACGGTCGCGATAATACCTTGTCCGGGATTTTGGCGATTTCCCGCTAAAATCGCGATTTGGTTAATAATTGAGCCTATAATTAATGATAAATCGCCGCGTCGTCTTTACAGAAAGTCTATTTTTCGTCATTCTTTCCACAGATTGGCAAAACTTTAACTTTCTGGGAAAAAACATGAAAAATTTTCGCGGATTTCGTCTGGGCGCTATCCTCGGAGCTTGTCTGATCTTGCCGACGTTTGGGTGCGCCGAGGCGCAAAAGGCGCCCGAGCTGTCCTCTCAGGATCGATTTGACGTAATGGATATCGATCATGACGGAAAGGTGACCCTCGAGGAATTTACCGCCGCTTCCCCGAACATGAACGAGCAAGCCTTTGTGGTGATCGACAAAAACGGGGACAAGGGCATCGAACGAACCGAGTGGATCGAGTTCATGCAAAATCACGGGCGGCCCGCCGACCAGCAAAGGGGAGCTCCCTTGAACAATATTCCCGGCGATCCCATGATTCCTCCGGTCGACTCGAGCGATCTGCCTNTGGTCAGACCGCCGATGGCCGAGTGACGAAGGCTGGTTCCCCGGCATGGAAAACAAGCTGATAAGGCTGGAAGAGCAGGCCTATTTTCAGGACGAAAAATTGAAGGAGCTGGACGAGCGTCTGCTTGCCCAGCAAATTCAAATGGACGCGCTAAACAGGCGGCTTGACGCGATCGGCGCCGCTTTGCTGGAAATTCGCGAGTATTTGCGGGGCAAGGGCGGAAAAGGCGACGAAAAACCGCCGCATTACCATAACGACCCATGGTAGGGCGACTAATAGCGGAGGGGAGATGAATATACTTATTTTTGGCCCGAATGGCAGCGGCAAGGGCACGCAAGGCGAATTGCTAAAACAGAAATACAATCTCGCGCATATAGAATCGGGAGCCATCTTCCGCGAAAATATCTCCGGGGGCACAGAACTGGGGAAAAAGGCCAAAGCCTATATCGACCGGGGCGATCTTGTGCCGGATGAAATCACCATTCCCATGATCCTGGACACGCTAAAGGCCAAGGGCAAAAACGGCTGGTTGCTGGACGGCTTCCCCCGCAATATGGCCCAGGCCGAAAAATTATGGGAAGCGCTTAATAAAGAAGGCATCAAGCTCGATTATGTCGTCGAAATAGAGTTGCCCAGGGAAATCGCCAAAAAGAGAATCATGGGGCGTCGTCTCTGCGTCAACAACAACAATCATCCCAATAATATTTATATCGACGCCATCAAGCCGAACGGAGATGTCTGTCGCGTTTGCGGAGGCGCGCTGACTACCCGGAGCGACGATCAGGACGAGAAAGCCATAAATAAGAGACACGATATTTATTACGACGAAAAGAACGGCACCTTGGCCGCNTGCCATTTCTTTAAAAAGCTCGCGGACAAAGGAGAAACTCGATACATTACCCTGAACGGCGAGGGCAGCATCGATTCGATCAAGGAAACCTTGCTCTCGCGTCTCGAAAAATAACTATCTTTTATCCTGTTCTCTAATCCGGAAAGTCCGTAGGGCTTGTCCGGATTTTTTTGACGAGTCGGCGTCAGCCCTGGGAAACGGGGAAAGACGAAGCTTCGAGAGCGCGGAGGCAGGTCGAGGCTGAAGGGTAGGCCGCGCGGCTCGCCTGATAATCGTCAATAACGACCGTTTTGCCNTGATTAAATAGAACGAGAGCGCCGGCGAAAACGTCTACGTCCTCGGGATCATGGGTGATAACGATAGCGGGGATGTTCATCGCGTCTAGCAGGCGGAGAATCTCCGTTCTCATCCGCTCCCGGAGGAGCGGATCAAGGGCCGCGAAGGGTTCGTCCAGGAGGAGGAGACAAGGGGACGAGTTCGCCGCGCGGGCGAGCGCCGCTCTCTGCTTCTGTCCGCCGGAAATGGCGTCCGGTTTGCGATTTTCAAGCTCGAGAATTCCGAAATTCGCCAGCAACTCCCGAGCGCGCTTTTTCTCGGTCGCGCCAACATGCGAGGGGAAGAATCCTGTTCCCGAGTAGGCGACGTTTTGCAGAACCGTGAGGTGGGGGAAAAGCGCGTAGTCTTGCGGCATATAGCCGACGCGGCGGATTTGCGGCTTCAGAAAGATTTTGTCCTCCGAAGAGTAAAAGATTCGCTCTCCCGCGCGGATTTTTCCTTCGTCGGGTCGCGCGAGGCCGGCTACGCATTGCAAAGTAAGAGTTTTCCCGGAGCCTGACGGCCCGAAGAATACAGCGCGACGAACGGGGAAAGGGAGGTCGAATTNAGNGNCAAGAAAAAAACGCGAGCCTTTGCTGACGCGAAGCTTTTTTATATTGACGGAAATCATCGCGACTTGACGTATTTAATCGATAATTCCGCGCTGACAAGGATGATGACGCAGATAATTGATGTGGCTATAACCAGAGCGAGCGCAAGGTTGTCCGCTCCAGCCTGAAAAGCCGCGTAAATAGCGAGCGGCAGGGTCTGCGTCTTGCCCGGAATGTTTCCGGCGACCATTAGCGTGGCTCCAAATTCGCCCATGCCGCGAGCGAAGGCCAGCATAATTCCCGCGAAGACGCCGCGCCATGCCAAAGGCAGTGAAATTGTCGCGAACACGCGAAAATTGGACGCGCCCAGCGAGCGGGCGGCGTCCTCCAGACGCGGATCCACCTGCTCAAGCGCCGCGCGAGCCGATTTGTAGGCAAGAGGAAAGACAACCAGGGCGGCGGCTATTACGGCGCCTTTCCATGAAAATATAAGGTTGACGCCCATTTCATGGAGCCATGCTCCCAGTAGGCCGCGCCGCCCGACCAGCAAAAGCAGATAATAGCCAAGCGCGGTGGGCGGAAGAACCAGCGGAAGCGCGCAAAGCGAATCCAGAATGGCTGGCATTGGGCCGGAGCGGCGCGACAAGAGATAGGCGCAGAGAATGCCCAGAATAGAAGCTATCGCCGTCGCGACGACGGATACCTTTAGCGAAATCCAGAGCGGCGACTGTATTTCTCTTAAAAATTCCATCTGGGCGGGTTTGCCATGCGACGATCAAGATTTTGAGAAGCCGTACTTCGCGAGTATGCCCTGGCCGGTTGGCGACAGGACGAAATCCGCGAATTTCGCCGCGAGTTCGGGGGAGCCTCCGGTCTCCGTAACGGCGATCGGGTAGGAGACTTTTTCTCCTCCGTCTATGGTCATGACGATCTCGACCTTGTCCTTTTGCTGAAGCGCGTCGGTTTTATAGACNAAGCCCGCGTCGGCTTCTCCGCGCGCAATGTAATCGAGAACCTGTCTCACATTAGTTCCCTGAACATATTTGGGGGAGAGGGCCTCCCAGAGTCCGGCGCGTTCCAAAGCCGCTTTCGCGTAACGACCGGCGGGAACGGAATCCGGATTTCCTATGGCGATTCTCTCCAAGTCGCGCAAGTCGTCAAGAGCGGCGAGAGGTTTCGAGCCCTTGGGAACGATGAGGACAAGGTCGTTAGTCGCGAAGTCGCGACGCGTCTCCGGCTTGATAACCTTGGCCTCCGCGGCCTGATCCATTGTCGCTTGATCCGCCGAAGCGAATACGTCGACCGGCGCGCCTTCGATTATTTGCCGAAGCAAGGGATTGGACGCGGCGTAATTCAGATTTACCTTCGTCCCCGGATTGTCCTTTTCGAAGAGGCTCGCGATTTCGTCAAAGGCGTTTTTTAGACTGGCCGCCGCGGAAACCGTCAATTCGGCCGCGCCGACGTTCGCCGCCAGGAAAATGCTCATAACTCCTCCCAGAATCGTTTTTTTCAGCATANCGTTCTCCCCTTTTTTGGATTCATACCTTAAATAAATCGTCGCGCAAGAGACGCCGGTTTTTGAGAAAAAGCGCGACTTTTGTATAGAGTAATTAACAAAATACGAAGAGGAGGGCCAGGATCGCGCGGGCGCGCGCGAAATTAAATTGGCAAAGTGATTGAAAAAGGAGTTAAAGACGTTTATATTTTATACTATAAGGCGGGCGGGGCGGCGAACAACAAGTCGGCGGGCGGCTGACGCTACTTTAAAGGCTAGATTTTGCGGCGCGCCGCCAGGGAGGGACGCCCGCGAGTTTTTCACTTAAAACCCTGGAAAAAATTGAAAGTCCGCGGTCAGCGGGGAAAATTCAAGCGAAATTTGCTATAGCGCTAGCTTGACGATCGCAAAGAGGTGGCTATGAATTCGTCTACTGATATTTATAATATGCTCGTGGGTAAAAAAATCTCTGTGCCCGACTATCAAAGAGCATATTCCTGGGATACTTCCGGAAATTCCGCCCAACCGCGACAGGTGGACGTATTTTTTTCGGATTTGACAAATTATATAAATAGTTCCTCTACCAGCAATTATTATTTTGGTCAGTTTCTTTTCGAGGACATGGGAGAAAATAAGCTCGCCGTTATAGATGGTCAGCAGCGCCTCACAACGATTGAGATATTTTTAGCGGTATTGTTTAAAAAATTGAAATTATTAAACGCCATGAGCCCGCGAGACGAAGATAACTATTTCGCGGTAGTTAAAAGAAGCTCCGGATATGTATTTTCAACAGTAGACTATGACGATCAATATTTCAGAGATTACGTTATAGACGATAAAAACCCAATCTCTACAGATACTTTATCAAAAAAGAGGATAAAAGACGCTTACGATTTTTTATGGGCAAAAATAGACAAGCTAGACGAAGCCCATGTTAGACAATATCTCGATAGCGTCCTGAAGGCCACTTGCTCGACGCATATGGTCAAGGA
>JAAUYY010000059.1 GCA_014804865.1 Desulfovibrio sp. | reverse complement strand
CATATTTTTCTTCCGCGGGAAGAGCTGATCGAGAAAGTCGTCGCGGAGCTGGGCGCGCGGGAGTCTCTTGTCGAGCATGCGCTGGACGTTTTGGAAAGGGACAAAAGAATCGCTCGCGAGCTTCTCGAACCCGGCGCGAATGGAAAGCCGGACTATATAGGCGTATATCTCTCGCGTTTTCATCATTGCGAATCAAAGACGGCTTTTTATTTGCGCAGGTTGCTAAATTCTCCGAAAACCGTAGTCTTCAAGACTCCGGAAGAAACGGTCGCGCGCGAGTCGAAAAGTCTCGGCATTACGCTCGCGCCTATGCAGGAAAAGGCCGCGGTCGCGGCGACCAAAGCGAAAGCGCTGGTTATAACCGGCGGCCCCGGGACAGGCAAAACGACGATTATCAAGGCGATTATCAAAACTTTCGCGGCTGAAAAGGCGAAGATACTTCTGGCCGCCCCTACTGGCAGGGCGGCGAAGCGTATGGCGGAGGCGACGGGAATGGACGCGAAAACCATTCATCGGTTGCTCGAATACAGTCCGCGCTCGGATCGGTTCGAACGCGACGAGGACAATCCTTTGGCCTGCGGCCTGCTCGTCGTCGACGAAGCGTCAATGATGGATTCCCAGCTTTTTTATCATCTTCTGAAAGCGCTCCCCCTGGGGGCGACCCTCGTTCTTGTAGGCGACGTGCATCAGCTTCCGTCAGTTGGCCCGGGCAATGTGCTGGGCGATATCATCGATTCACGCGTCTTGCCCGTCGTCGAACTCAACGAAATCTTCAGGCAATCGGCCGAAAGCGAAATTGTCTGCAACGCCCATCTCATAAACAACGGCAAGTTGCCGCAAATGGAGAATAGCCCAAACAAGCTTTCGGAATTCTACTTCATCCCAAAGGAGAATCCGGAAGAAGCGGCCGATTTGATCGTGGATCTGATCAAAAATCACATACCTCGGCGCTTTGGTTTTGACGCCATAAACGAAGTGCAACTTCTTACGCCCATGCACAAGGGCGCGGTGGGTTCCGAAAAAATGAACGCGAGACTGCAATCGGCCTTAAATCCCAACGCCCAGGAAGTGCGGAAAGGCGAAAGGGTTTTCAGGCTTCACGACAAGGTCATGCAGATTCGCAACAATTACGACAAAGATATATTTAATGGAGATATTGGACGTATTATCTATATTAACGCTTCCGAAAAGACCTTAAGCGTCGACTTCGATGGGGTAATCATGCCCTATGAATTTGACGAACTTGACGAACTGGTTCCGGCTTTCGCCATAAGCATTCATAAATCGCAGGGTTCGGAATATCCCGCCGTGGTCATCCCCATCATGATGCAACATTATATGCTTCTTCAACGGAATCTTGTCTATACAGGAGTAACTCGGGGCAAGAAGCTCGTCGTGATGGTAGGCGAAAAGAAAGCTCTCGCGATAGCCATAAAAAACAACAGCACCAGCAAACGATATACGTGGCTAGCCCGCCGACTAGCCATTGGCGAGGAAATTTAGATGAGCGAGATTGTCAAATCGACGATTATACGCGCGGCGCGACCGGAGGATCTGCCGATTATTGGCGACATTGTCAAGCGCGCCTATAGCGTTTATCTTTCGCGAATGGATAGAAAACCGTTTCCCATGTTAGAGGATTACGGAGCTCGACTAGCAAACAATCAATTGTCAGTTTTAGAAGCGAATGGACGCGTTTATGGATATATCGTNCTCGTTTATCAGAATGACGGTTCTCTNCTGCTTGANAATATTGGCGTCGATCCGGAACGACAATGTATGGGATACGGAGCTGAACTCTTAAAGTTCGCCGAAAGGGAAGCGTCTAGAATGGGGCTNNANAGGATAATAACATATACCAACGAAGCCATGANCGAAAATCTGGNATGGTATCAGAAACACGGTTATGAAATAACGGGCAGGTGTCTGGAGAACGGNTACCGCAGAATTTATTTCGCAAAGAGACCGCGAATTTATAGCGAGTAAGCNAATNAGANAACNCGCATNGTTTGCGCGCCAAACGCGGTTATANGCGCGGTGGACGAGTTNCNCTNTTNCTCTGGCGGCTTTGTCCGCAAANCNTCNCGNNAAATTANCGCAAGGCGAATTTGCCAGCCAANGGCCAGTCCNGAAAGGACTGTTTGTCTTGTCGCATGATAGCCTTGCGCAAATGGACAGCAAANCGCTTCGNCGCGAGGGTAANTTCAAGCGCGATTTGCTATAGAGATATTGCCGGAAAAAAAGTCCGCCCCCGAATTGGGAGCGGACTGATTTTTTAGGCGTGAGCGCCGCTCGAAGANTTCAGGTTTGAATTATTAGACGAAGAATGAGTCGGCGTCGTATCGTCCGGAGCGCCCGCGACCGGCTTGCGACCGAGGAGCATGAAAGCTACGAAAGCGACCAGGGCGGCGACAACGCCGATAATATTGGCCCAATCGATGGCCATCTTGAATCCCATGGTCGGCTCATAGCAGATATAGGANACGCAGACGGCGGTCATAAAGATTGCGGGCACGGTGCAAATCCAGTGGAAGCGNTCGCGACGTACCAGGTACGCGGCGCCGGCCCAGAGCATGATTGTGGCGAGAGTCTGGTTCGCCCAGCCGAAATAGCGCCAAATGATCGTGAAATCCACCAGGGAAAGAACNATGCCGACCANGAACATGGGNACGGCTATGACGAGTCTGGGCGCGATTTTTCTCTGGGGATAGGAAATGGCTTCGGCNAGAGTCAGACGCGCGGCGCGGAAGGCCGTGTCGCCGGAGGTGATGGGCAGGACGACGACGCCAAGGATGGCGATTACGCCGCCGAAAGCGCCCATGAGAGCCATGGAAGATTCAGTTACCACATTGCCGGGACCGCCGGCGGCGAGCGCGGCGCTTAAGGCGTCCGGGCCGTGATAGAAGGACATGCCGACTGTCGCCCATACGAGGCCGATAAAGCCTTCGGCGACCATGCTGCCATAAAATACAGGCTTGCCCAGCTTTTCATTGGCCATGCACCGTGCCATAAGCGGCGACTGCGTGGCGTGGAAGCCGGAAAGCGCGCCGCAGGCGATGGTAATGAATACGAGCGGGAAAATTGGCAGTTGCTTCGGATGCGTATTCTGCGTCCACGAATCAATGGAATTGTAGAAGAGACCAGAGTCTTCCACGAACAGCATCACGGTTATGCCGACAGCCATGAAAATAAGAATGGCGCCGAAAATAGGATAGAAGTTGCCAATTATCTTGTCGATGGGCATGATGGTCGCGATGAAATAATAGGCGAAAATGACGCATACCCAGAATGTAAGATTCAAAGTCGCCGGAGTAAGTTTCGCGAGCAAAGCCGCCGGAGCCGCCACGAAGACGACGCCGACCAGCACGAGCAGGACGACGGCGAAAACGCGCATCACTTGCTTGGCCACATTGCCGAGATTATAGCCGACAATGGCCGGAACGTTGGCTCCGTCATAGCGAACGGAGAGCATTCCCGCCATATAGTCGTGCACGGCGCCCGCGAAGATCGTGCCAATTACGATCCAGATCAGGGCAGAGGGACCCCAAAGCGCCCCGAGTATGGGGCCGAATACGGGACCCACGCCGGCTATGTTCAGAAGTTGCACAAGCCAGACTTTCCATGTGGGCATCTCGACATAGTCGACGCCGTCGGCCATCGTTTTCGCGGGAGTCTCCCTTTCGGGATTGGCGCCAAAGACTTTGGCGACAATTGTTCCGTAGATGACATAGCCTACGATCAGGGCCGCCACGCAAATTAAAAACCATAAGTATTTTGGCATAAATCCCTCCTCAAGGATCTGACAAAATATGAGCGGTTTCCGGTTTTATTGCCCAATTTTAAAAAGCAATTTATGTCCTGTCAATCATTTGCGAGCCTATGCGAAGTTTTTTGTTAAAAAATTCACATACAGTTTAAATCGCTCTATTTGACAGAATTTTGCCCTAAAGTTATTTTTCGGCATAAATCGGGCAATTCGGCTCGGGCGCGAATGCGGTTCAATATCGGTCGCGCGGGGGCTTATCGAAAGGCGGAAGATTCGCGGGGGATCGATTGGATTCGATAAAAACTGAACCTTTGCCAAAGCCGGGGGGCGAGAAGGCGGGACGCGGTCGGGCTATATTCTGGGCGTGCGCGGCGACGCTGATTGTGGCGTGCGCAGTTTGGTGGCTTACGCGCGAGGACGCGGAGCGCGAAAAGTTGCGCGAAGAGACCGCGGATTTTATCAACGACGCGGTGAAAGACACGCCTCTCGCGGGCATCGGCGACATCGCGCGAGTTAGTCCTCCGCCCTTGCCGGAGCGCGTGTTGAATCCTCCAACGGAAGAGGGGACTCTCTCCGGACGCGTTGTGGAAGGCACTGTGGGCTCTCCCGTCGATTTGAGCGCGAATCGCGAGCCCGCCGGGCAGGGCGGAGCGCCGCAACTTTCGCTCGATNCCGCCGGCCCAGGATTGGCCCATACGGAACCGGTCGCGCCTCCGCAGTTTAGCAACGAGATCTTGCCGCCGGCGGAAGAAGACAGCAAACTTCCTCCAGATTATCTAATGGATTTATCGCAGTGGCTGGTCGCCCGCTATCAGCCAGGCCCCAAGGGCGGCTCTCTGGGCGTGAGCGTCCAGAGCTTAAACACATTAATGGGCGTGACGATAGCCCAAAGGACTCGGGGAGGCAGATCGTCCCTATTGCGATACGCCATGCAACCCAGCATGATTCAGGGATTATACCGATTATATATCAACAGATTCATGGACGATCTCGATATAGCGGCGCAAAAAAGAGGTTTAAGCAGGGCGGAAAGCGATCAATTTCATCTGGCTCTGGGNGGTCGCGCTCTTACGATGGCGGCCGCGCTGGACGGAGCGCTGGACGTTCCCGATCTGTCCGAGAGGATAAATAAAATTGAGGCGTTGGCCCAGGACGCGGTNGATTTAAACGCGAATCTCGCGGACGCCATTTTTCAGCTTGACGAATTGAGAACGACAAAGGCAAGCCGACAACAAATTGGGGCGGCGCAAATGCGCGCGGATGGGATCACCGCCAGATATCGACGAGCCATGGACGAGCATCAGAACGCGCGCCGGAGCCTGGTAGAGGCCATTCGTCGTCATTCCGGCCAGACTCTGGACGACGACGG
Source organism: Desulfovibrio sp. (assembly GCA_014804865.1). Next base: position 5,166 of record JAAUYY010000059.1, on the reverse strand, counting down.
TTTGATCTTCATGGCTTACTGGGTTCAGAGACGAATCGACGACGACCCCGACGCGTCCGAATCATTGCGCNGTTGCGCCAATGTGATGCGCGATCTCGCCAAACGTTGCGCCCGTGTGGGCGACTCCTCTCATCAACAGCATGTCGAATCCGAATGACCGCGCGGATATCGCCCTTTTCGTNGGCGGCGTCCGGAGCGGAAAAAGCGATCAGGCTCAAGCGTGGCTTGAACGCGGAGCGGAACGAAAGCTTTACGTGGCGACCTGCTCTCCGCGCGATCCCGAAACTTTGGAGCGAGTCGAAAGGCATAGGAAGCGAAGAGGCGACTCATGGGATTGCATAGAGGCGCCATTGCTCGACGTCTCCGATTTGAGACGCTATTTTAGCGTTAAATCGTCCAAAGGCTGGGGCGCGCAGATTGACTGTTTGAGTATGTATCTGGCAAACGCGCTGGAGGCGGGGATGGAGCGCGAAGAGATATTCGCGCGTCTCGAGGAACTATTCTCTACGCTCGAAAAACTCCGTCTGAACGCGGCGCTGGTAAGCGCGGAATGCGGACTTGGCTTCGTTCCGTTAAGCCCGCTCGCGAGGAAATACGGAGATTTGCTCGGAGAGCTAAATCAATTTTGCGCCGCGCGTTGCCAAAGCGTTTACTTTGTCAGTTGCGGCTTGCTACTGCCGCTTAAAGAGGCNAATAGTCCCGCGTCCGCGGCGGAATCTCGGGAGACGGCGGCATGAGCTATTTTCGAGTTTTATTAATTCTTTTGGTTATTGGACGCGCTTTTATTTTCGCGGGATCCAGTTTTGCCGAAACTCCGCATGAGGCGTTGATTCGGGCGGGCGAAGCGATGGACTCCGGCGACGGCTCGACTTTCCAGAGCCTTGTCGACCTCGATTCCGTAATCGGCAAGACTCTGGACGCGTTCATAGAGGAAACGGCGAAGCCTGATAATAAAAAAATTCTTCCGCAAGCCGTTATCTTCATATTTTCGCAAGCCGCCGATCCCGGATTCAAGGGACAAACCATGCGTCGGCTTATGACATCGGAAGCGAAGGCTTTTGTGTTAAATGGCGTAACGTCGGGCGCGTTCGCGGGCAAAAAATTGAAATCCGGCTCGGAAGCCGGGATATTGGCGCCGCTCCTGACAAACGTCTCCATGGGGCGCAAGGAAATAAGAGGCGTCGGCGACGGNAGGCCCGACGGAGAAGACTTTATTTTGCCTTTTTATCTCCACGATTATGGCAACGATCAGGACTACGCGGTTGTCGGGCGCTTTCATCCTGACGGGGACAGCTGGAAATTGACGGCGATCGAAAATCTCCCCCAGATTTTTGAACAGTTGCGACGCGAAGCCCTGGCTTTTTAATCCTTCAAGGAGTCNCGCCCTGTCGCGGTGATTTCGTTTATATATCGCCNCCGCGAGGCGCTTTCCCNTCTTCCTGGAGCGAANCGCGCTTGAAAATATCCCTTAATGGCGAGGCGCTTCGCTGTNCATTTGCGCAAGGCGTATNANGCGACAACGCGAACAGTCCTTTCAGGACTACCCTNTGGCTGGCAAGNTCGCCTGGGGATAATTTCGCGGGCGTCTTTGCATGGCAAANCCGCCATAGCGCGTTGGGTTNTTTCAATCGCGACGCGCNATNATTTCGGCTCCGCTTTTGCTATGCGAGACGAGCGTAGCGCGCGATAATTTTTTCATTTCGCGTTCGCTATAAATTATCTGAATAAAAAGGCGATTTTAATAGGGAATTCGTCATTCTTTCGCCGGATATGAAAAATGAAGTGGATTACGCATCAGACTGGAGCCGTATCTCTTGCGATCGCCTTGCAGTCGCCCTTGNTCGTNATCGCCGCCTCGGCTATGGGAGCTATCGCTCCCGACGTAATGGATCAAAAAATAAGTCGTCTGGGAAGAAGCCGCAAACAAAGACAGAAGATATTTAACAAGATCCATCGGGGAAACAGTCATTGGATTGGCTGGCCAGCGATCGCGCTTTTATTGACAATGACTTACTGTCCGGNGGGCTTGGCGAAGGATCTTCTTATTGGCTTCGCTCTGGGCGCCGCCAGTCATGTCTTGCTCGATATGCTAACGCCGCAAGGCGTGCCTCTTTTGCCTTTTTCCCATAAAAGCCGACTTTCGCTGAAACTCTGCGCCACTGGCTCGGCCGGAGAGTATCTTTTTCTGACGTTTCTTGTCGCGGCGACAATTTTCGCTTACGGCGACGTCTGCGCCCAATGTCTCGAAAACGTAGCCGTATATTTGAGAAATATTAAAGGTATTTTTTAATTATACAAACGAAACTGGGCGAAGTATTCGGCGCGAGTCTTATCTAAAGAAGATTAACTTTCATATTTTATAAATTTGATGGCGCTTGCGCGCGGTTTAACTCGCCAGTTCATCTTCGCTGGGCACATAGGATACGCCGCGCGTNGGCGATCTGAAGAGCGCTTTTATATCAAATTGCGCGCGAAGTCTTGNCCTTCGACGAAGCGTTAGCNGTTCATATGATTAAAATCACAATACTCAAACAATCTATTATATTCCTTATAAAAAAGAGATATTCATTGTTTTAAAAATAAATTTTTAAAAAGCTACCACTATGAAAAAAATTACCCAATCTGAAAGAGTATCAAAATTTTTAAAAGATAATAGTGGCATAAAGTATGACGCCCGTGAAATAGCTCAAAATTTAATTGAATTATTTCCTGATATCTATGAAGATAAAGGAAAAAAGTCTGGTAAATTTGGAAAGGAATTAGAAGATCAAGTCAGAAATGAAATAGATTCTAAACGTGATAAATTAAAAAAGTTTGATATTTCCTGGGATAATTATCCAAAGCCTAGAAAATATTATTATAGTAAATACCCAGAGTCTAATGAAGCTACAACTAGTGAAAATGATATTTCTTCGGCTTTAAATTTAGAAAATAATAATTCTGAAAGTTTAAATGAAAGAGAATTATATGAGCCTTTTATCGATTTTTTAAAAAATTCATATAATTTAAGTAGCTGTTTTCATAAGGACTGGTTATTGCAAAGCTTCTAGCATGAGCAACCAGCGTAAATCATATTTAACAGATCTGACAGATTTCCAGTGGGATGCGATCGCCCCATTTTTCCGGGGTATGCGCAACAGACAATGGCCAAAGCGGGAACTGGTGAACGCTATCCTGTATAAGATCGATAATGGGTGCAAATGGCGCAACCTTCCTCATGACTTTCCGCCTTGGCAAACAGTTTACAGCTTTTTCCGCCGGGCGAAAATGAGCGGACTTTGGGATGAGATTCTCCAGTTTCTTGTTGAAATAACACGTCAAATCGAAAACCGTAGCCCCGCGCCCAGCTATGCGATCATAGATTCGCAAAGCGTCAAAACCGTAGCAAACAACGAAGATCGCGGTATTGACGGAGGCAAAAAAAATCAAGGGTAGGAAGCGTCATATAGTTGTTGATACTATGGGGAATCTGCTAGCGGTTGTAGTCCATGCGGCGAATGTCCACGATACTAAAGCGGGAATTTTAGCAGCGGAATTAGCGTTCAGGGATTATTCGGGAATCCGCGGATTTTGCGCGGATGCGGGATACAGAGGCACATTTGAACAGGAAGTTGAGAAAAAGCTCAAACTTTCAGTTGATATTTCTAAACGACTTTCTGGCAAGAAGTGGGAGGTTATGCCACAACGCTGGATAGTGGAACGGACGTTTTCGTGGCTTAATCATTCTCGTGGTTTGAGTAAAGATTATGAGATTACTAAAAGCTCTGCTGAATCTATGATCAAAATAGCTCATTTTCATACTTTACTGAAACGCTTATGAAAACAGTTTCTAAGCCTGCAACTTTCGCTTCGCTCCAGTCTCGAGGAGGGTTTTAGACCGTTGGCGAGCTGAACCTTGCGGAGATTGGCGAGAATGAGATCGTCGGGAATGGCGATCGGATTGTTGTTCCATCCGACCTTCAGGCCGGGCAGGGACAGATCTTTGCCGGGATCGATGCTGTATTTATGGGCGAGGGTCGGCTGTGCCGCGAATACGTCGCGAACGGCTTTGGCCGCGTCGGCCTGAAAACGCTGATGTTTAAACTGGAGTTTCATTTTTCCTCCGCGTTAATTCCCCTTGTCTTTGCCTGTCGGTTATTTTCATAAATTCCCCGCAAGTCCTCAAGCGGAGCCAAACAACCTATCGCGATCCAGATGCCCATTTTATAGCCTTTGAAATAATAGACGCCATTCATAGACTTATAAAGCATAAAAACGTTATCAACTCTTTGCTTAAAATACGCCGACGCCCTGAAATTGTCGGCGTTTGATTTATTTTTTGCCGCTTTCCCGCTCTTTGTCCTCTTTATAATTAACAAGCAATATCCAGACCAGAGACAATAGGCCAAAAATGGTTAGAATCATCCAGACTTTCATGTCATAACCTCCGCGCGAGCAATGCCGCGCAAACGACAAATATAAATCCGGGAAAAAATCCCCATAACTTGTCCTCGAAAGCGGCTACAGCGAAACTGGCGACAGCTAAATTCAGAAAGAATGTAGGGAAAAGCTCTCTCTGTTTAGGCGAAAAGAGGGGAATATTAAACAGTATCCATCTCATGATTAGCGCATTCAAATAACCTTCACGACCGTGTCCGGCGCGTAATTCTTGAATAATTCCGCGGCGTTGATCTTGTCCTGCGAAGCGGCGAAGCTCGCGTCGCGGAAGACCGCCCGCAAGGGTTTGCGTTTGGCGATTTCCGCGATGGCTTCCTCGCTTATGTTCGCGTCAAAACAGGCGGCGAGCGCCGCGCCTTCGTCGGAGTCCGCGGCGTAGTCGTAGAAAAGGACAGGATAACCGCGAATTTGCTCCTTTTTGCAGGGCAGGGAGAGGGGCAGACCCCATTCCAGGAGGCAGCCAAAAAGCAAATCGAGGTCGGTTCGATCATCCTTGATATTATCGACCAAATCCTCAAGCCTCTTCTGCTCTGTGTCTCCGGCCGCGTAATATACGTCTTTCATGTTTGTAGTATCGCACTTGAAAACGCGGAAGCCTGTGTCCAGATTTTCAATTCCGGGCTTATCGGCGTTATCCTTTTTGATCTTTTCGCCCGCTCGCCGGATTCGTTCCTTGCCGATTTCGCAGATATTCCTGTAGCCGGCCCTGGCCGCTTCGCTTTCTTCCGC
>JAAUYY010000058.1 GCA_014804865.1 Desulfovibrio sp. | reverse complement strand
TCTTGCAACCCCTGAATGCGTTTCGCTAAATTGTTATCCATAAACCCTATCGTGATTTGCTAAAATTGCAGTATGCGATCCGTATTGGCTTTTAAAAATTCGACATTGGATTTTAACGGCTCGCCCATGCCGTTCGCGCCTTCCAGGCGGAGCGAATCGAGAAATTGTTTCCCTCTCTCTCTCGCTTCAAAAACGTCCTTGCCCCAGATAATAGCCAGCGCCAGGTTGGGGTCAAATTCCGTCGGTATCTCGTAGGGACGATCCTGGGGAATATGCGTAAGCACATTAAGCCAGGGTTTGTCCTCCCATGAAAAACGCTCTATCCTCCCGACCCAGGGCGTAAAATTATTGTCGGGATCCTCCGCGATCAATCTGTACTCGAGCCCTACTCCTTCAGACGCTATCTCCGATTGTAAATATCCCAAAGGCTCGCCGAGCGCCGTGCGAATCTGCTCCGCTATGAGATCCACGCCTTCCTTGCCGCCGACCCGCGATATGCGCGCGGAAACTCCATTCTCAACCTGAATTCGCGTGTTCACTTCCATCAAAAAGGGCTCGCCCTTGCTCGTCACGATCCATTCCCACGTGCCCACATTGTCGTAACGCACTTTCCGGGCCATGGTCAGGGAATAGTCGACTATGTCGGTGAGCAGTTTCGCGGCGTTGAATCTATAGTCGATCGATTCGGGAGTGAAGCCCGGAGCGACCTCTATTCTCTTCTGCCGTCCGGTCGACTGGATAGAACAATTCCGCGTTCCAAAATGCACGGGATTCGTTCCCGTTCTATCCGAAACTATCTGAACTTCGAGATGATTAAAATCCTTGATTCTCTGCTCGATGAGCACGCCCTCGTCCTTGAACTGTCTCAAGGCGTAGTTGCGTATTCGGCGGTAAACAGAACGGAATTGATCGGGATCGTAAACTTCCTCGATGCCCATTCCGCCGCCGCCGGCGGACGCTTTCACAAGCACGAGAGGATGTTTGACGCCCTGATTGGCCTGAAATTCAAAAAGGGATTTGGCTATCTTTTCCGCTTCCATCTCGTCGTAGATGGGTCGATCCGAGCCGGGCACAGTCGGCACGCCGAGACTTCTCGCGAGACGCTTTGTATTAATCTTGTCGCCCAATTCCCTGATAATTTTCCAGGATGGCCCTATGAAAATCATGGGACGGTCGCGTTTGACGACTCGCCTCGCGAAGCGAAAATCCTCGGCGAAAAAGCCGTAGCCAGGATGCACCGCCGTGCAACCCGACTGATCGGCGACGGCCATAAGCTCGTTCGCGTCGTGATAAGAAGATACCCGATAGAGATTTTCGGATCCTCCAAGACGCTTCGCGAGCTCCACGTGCATGGACGCCTCGTCCTCCGGAGTGTAGATCGCGGCGAAGCTGACTCCCAGCTTATGGGCGGCGTTCATTATGCGCGTCGCGATCTCTCCCCGGTTCGCGACGAGAATCTTGTGCTTCGTTATGTCTGGGGGCGGCGCGGGTTCCGTCTTTTTTTTCTTGTCGCCAGCTTTGTTCAAGCCGCCTCCTATGGATCGGACTTTTTCTTGAAATTATGGAATTTTGCTAATATTTTTACGGCGTCGGCCTTTCGCGTCGACGCCTTGAGTATTTGGAGGTTATTTTATGCAAAATTGGCAAGATGTCGAGTCCGCGGCCTCCGCGTTTCGCGCGACGCTGGACGGAACCGTCTTTCAAGACTTTTTGCCCGAAACCGGCCTAATCCTGGGCACTGGTCTCTCGGATCTGGCCAGAGAAATAACGAGACGCTACGAGACAGTCCGCGTCCCCTTCGCCGACTTGCCCGGTTTTCCGGTTCCGTCGGTCGAAAGTCACGCGGGCGCCTTTTTAGTCGGCGAAATTTCCGGTCTGCCCGTCATCATTCAGCAAGGTCGATGCCATCTCTACGAAGGCTGGTCCCCGGCGCAAGTCTGTATGGGAACGCGGCTTATGATCGTTCTTGGCGTCAAGACCCTGATCATTACCAACGCGGCCGGNGCNCTGAATCCAGTCTTTCAGGCCGGATCGATAATGAGCATAACCGATATTATCAATAATACNGGCGCGTCGCCTCTAACCGNCNCAAACAACGACGAACGGGNCGAGAGATTTCCGGACATGAGCGCGCCCATGGAGCCGAGATTGCGCGAATTGGCTTCGGAGATCGCCTTGCGCCTTGGCATTAAGATGTTCGAGGGAGTTTATCTTGGGACGCGCGGCCCGGAAATGGAGACTCCCGCCGAAACGAGAATGTACCGTTCCTGGGGAGCCGACGCCATAGGCATGAGTTCCGTTCTGGAAATTATCGCGGCCAGGCATTGCGGCGTAAAAACGCTCGGCTTTTCTTGCCTGACCAACAAGAATCTGCCTGATTGCATGGAGCCCGCTCCCCTTGCCAAAGTTCTCGATACGGCCGCAAAATGCGGCGAGGATCTCGGTCGGCTGCTGCGCGGAATTTGCGCGGAATTGTCATCCCGGGCGAGAGGTCGAGAAATTACGGTTTAACCGCGACCAGACTCCTCCGCGACGACGTTTCGGCCCGATTACGCCGCGAAGGGTCTCCGCCGTGGATTTTCCCGTTTGATCGGCAAGCGGGCTGGCGCGCGTTGTCGAATAGCGGGGTTGTCGATTGGCGAATTTGGCGAGATTCCGTCGGGTCGCCGCCGACCGTCGTTGCAAGCTCTATTGTATTGGGTTATCGTAATATAAAGCGTAATTTTTACAGGATGAACTTTTCATGCTCGCCCTGATCCTGGCTGTTGGGATAGCGATTCTCGTCTCTTTCTTATGCTCTCTCGCCGAAGCGGCGCTTTACGCCGTACCCTGGGCGGATATAGAAAAATTGCGCTCCGAGAAAAAGAAATCCGGCGAGTTGCTTTTTTCCATGCGGTCGAATGTGGACAAGCCCATCGCCGCGATCCTGACTTTGAACACGGTCGCGAACACGGCCGGCTCGACCATAGCGGGCGCTTCCTTTCTCGCCGTGTATGGGCCTGGTCATATGGCCCTGTTCACTACCATATTCACGATCTTGATTCTCGCCTTCGGCGAGATCGTTCCGAAGACTCTGGGCGTGGCCCATTCCGCGCCGATCGCGAAGACTCTCGCCGCGCCGCTTAATATAATGGTAAAGATTCTTTCGCCGATCTTATGGATAACGGGACTTGTTACGCGCCTTTTGTCGCCTCCGGCCTCCGCCCCGCAGATCTCCGAAGACGATATCAAGGCTATTTCCAGTTTATCCTTGCAGGCGGGACGCATTAAACCTTACGAGGACAATTTCATTCGGAATATTCTCGCGCTGGATCAAAAACGCGTTCGCGATATTTTGACTCCGCGCACGGTCGTTTTTTCGTTGCCGGAAGATATGACCGTGGAGGAGGCTTATAAGGATCCGCGCATATGGAATTTTAGTCGAATTCCCGTTTACGGCGACGACAACGAGGATATCGTGGGGCTTGTGGATCGTCGCGATTTGGCTCGAAATTTTACCGAGGACAAAAAAAAATTGCCCTTGTCGGCGGTCATGCGCCCCATTCATTTTGTGCAGGAGAGTCAAACTCTGGATCGCCTGTTGCGGGAATTATTAAAATCGCGGGTGCATCTCTTCGCCGTGCTTGACGAATATGGAGGTCTCGCGGGAGTGGTGTCTCTCGAAGACGCGCTCGAGGAAATACTGGGGAGCGAAATAGTCGACGAAAGCGACAATGTGGCCGATTTGCGCGCTCTGGCGCGCGAGCGTCGCGAGGCGCTAAAAAGCAAACGCGTATCCAACTCGCGCTAATTTACTCGATTATAAAGGATTAATTATAATGAAAGAACTTGACCCCAATGACATAAAGCCCTGTCTTTCCTGCGGCGGCACGGACGCCCATCTGGAATCGTTTTTGCCTGAAGGCAGACGCCAGGAGGTATGGCGCGTCGTCTGCGCTTGCGGCCAGACCTTGCAACAGTGGTCTGTAAGTCAGGGCGCGGCCATTCGCGCCTGGAACAGGAACCTTGCCAATGAAAAGACGGACGACGCTCGAGGGAATAGCGGCGAGAGATAGCGATCGCCGTCGATTTGGCGAAGCGGCTTCCCGAGCCATTCCGCGCTCCGCGATTGAGGCGAGGATCGGGGTCTTGAGGAAATAAAAAGAAAATTTATCGCGCTGTATCGCCTTTAAATTCCCAACGGAGTCGAAGTGACGCCCAGGCGAAAATTTTTAATCTCCATGGTCGGCGCGGGCGCGCTGCTCGCCTCCGGAGTCGCATGTTGGCCAATTTACAAGGCCTTTGGCGATTCTTCTCGCGAAGACTTCGATTCTCCCAACTGGCGAAACGGAGAATTTCGCAATTATCCCAACCCTTATATTTGCACTAACCTGGACTCGGAGCCGGCCGCCTCGGGAGGATGGTTAAAATTCCTGCTCTCGCGAGACGACGACCGTTACCCTCCGGCGCCCGTAGCTTCGATCAAATCGAATCTGAAAGACCTAAAAGACGGCGAGTTCGTCTGGCTAGGACATTCCTCTCTTCTCTTCAAGCTCTCGGGAAAATATATCTGCGTCGATCCTGTTCTCTCCGATCGCGCTTCGCCGATTCCCGGAACTATACCCGCCTGGCCTGGTTCTTCGCCTTTTGAAGCCAAGGATTTTCCCATTATCGATTTTCTCTGCGTCACTCACGATCATTGGGATCACCTCGACTACAAAGCCGTAAAAAGCCTTTCTTACAAGCGCGTCGTCTGCGGCCTCGGCCTCGGCTCACATTTAAGATACTGGGGGTATGGCGGCGAGATCATCGAACTGGACTGGAACAAGTCGACCGGAGACGAGATCAAAATAATCTATACGCCCTCGGCGCATTTTTCGGGCAGGGGGCTGAAGAGAAACAGGACGCTCTGGGGCGGATTCATATTCGACGCCGGAGAAAACGGAAAAGTCTATTTTACCGGAGACGGAGGTTACGGCTATCATTTCGCCGATATTGGGAAAAAATACGGGCCTTTTGACATCGTTTTTCCCGATTCCGGCCAGTACAATCGCGACTGGCCCAAAGTCCATATGTTCCCCGAACAGTCCGTCCAATGCGCCATCGACTCGCGATCGCGCCTCGCATGCCCCGTTCATCGCGGAAAATTCACGCTTTCCTGGCACCCCTGGAACGGGCCAGAGATCAGGTTCTCGCGAGAAGCGNAGCGCCAACGCTTTCCATTCCTCCTCCCGTCGATCGGCGAAAAATCCCATATTGGATAAGCGCGATAGATTCGCGAAATTTCAATCGCGGCGAGAGTTTCCATAGNAAAGNCGCCATAGCGAGAGCGAAGCTCATACAGCGCGCCGCCAGCCTCGTTGGGCGCGCAAATACCTCGGGATCTCCCATTTAGCCGCTCGCTTTAAACCGCCGACGCCATTTCCCGTTCAACCTTCCCTTCCTCCCTATTCATCCCCTTTATGACAAAAACTCCTTCAAGCGGTTTTAAAAGGCAGGTCAAAAAGCTTGCGCCGCAAAATATCCAGCGCCCTGCTCGACGCTCGTCTTCTTATCCATTCGCGTCCGCGATATCTCCCCTGGGGAATCATTTTCCAGATCCATACGCCGCCTTCGAAAGCCAGAGCGATAAAGACTAGCCCCAATGGTTTATCGGGCGTTCCTCCGTCTGGCCCGGCAATGCCAGTAATTCCTACGCCGTAATCGGCTCCGTCCAGACGGCGACAACCTTTGGCCATGGCCATGGCTATTTGCGGACTGACCGCGCCGAATGAACGCAACAATTCCGACTCGATGCCAAGAATACGAATTTTAGCCTCGTTGGAATAACTCACGACGCCCAGCCGAAAGACAGCGGACGATCCCGGCTGATCCGTTATACGTTTGGCGAGCAAACCGCCCGTGCAGGATTCGGCAGTCGCGACAGTCTGTCCCCGACTGGTCAACTCCTTTACGACGACACTTTCCAGAGACGGAACGTCGACGCCGTAAACGACATCGCCGAGCCTTTGTCGCGTCTCCTCGATATGCGGAGCGATCATCTTCGTCGCCTCGACTCCGCTCCGCGCTCGCGCCGTAATCTTTACGAACATCTCGCCGTCGGTCGCGTAAGTGGCTACGGACGGATTTATATTCTCGGTAAGCTCGCCCAATTTTTCCGCAGCGTCTCCTTCGCCCATGCCGAAGACGCGAACCGCCCGCGAAATTATGGGAATTCCCGTTATTTTCTGGAGATAGGGAATGACGCCGCTCTCGAGCATGGCTTCCAGCTCCCGCGGCGGCCCGGGCAACAAGATCATTATCTTGCCGCCCCCGCATGGAATCGCGAGACCGGGAGCCGTGCCCAGCGCGTTGTCAAAAACTGTCGCGCCCTCGGGCACAAGCGCTTGCGCGTATTGATTTTCGCCTATTTCAGACTCGCCGAAATATTCGCGCAAACGCTTCGCCTGCTCCTCGTCCAGACGCAGACTCGCTCCGCAAATTTGCGAGGCGATCTCGCGAGTCAGATCGTCTCCGGTCGGGCCGAGTCCTCCCGTGACGACGACCAGATCGCTCCGCTCGAGCGCATCTCGCAAGGCGAGCGTCATTCTTTGAGGATTGTCGCCGATCGTCCGCGTCTGATAGACGGCGAAGCCCAGATTGGCCAGCGCGCGAGCCACAATCGCCGCGTCGGAGTTTACGACATGACCCAGCAACAACTCCGTGCCCACATTTACTATTTCGGCGATCACGCGCGCTCCTTAAATTTAAGGGAAAATTTCGTCTCTTTCGGCGCTATGGCAAACGACGACCGCGCCGATTAGCATGATAAAAACCTGTTCGCTCCAAAGGCGGGAATATGCTAAAAACCGAATTTGTCTCCGCTCTGGCGTCAAGATATAATATAAATATTAACGAAGCGCAAAAATGGCTCGTCGCCGTTCTTGATACGGTCGAAGACGCCCTCGCCCGCGATGGAAAAGTAAATTTGCGCGGTCTTGGCTCCTTTTTCGTAGTCGAAAAGAAAGCGCGGCAAGTTGTCCATCCGCGCACCGGCGAAGCCATCGAGATCCCCGCTTCTCGCGCCGTCAGATTCTCCCCCGCAGAAGCCCTGAAATCATTGGCCAACGATCCCCTTTACGAAAAAATATTGAAGAAATAGACGCCCAAACGCGAAACGTTTTAGCCTTCTCCGCAAATTTTCCGCTTGACTATTCGNGAATAGCAAGGTATTTTTTATTTTTATTAATTTATTACTCGCAATTTAACCGCTATACNGGAGGTGATCCTTTTGCCAGGCGTTTTTTTAACCGAAGAAGATTATAATTTCGACATCGCTCTGCGTCGTTTTAAAAAGCAGGTCGAGAAAGCGGGCATCCTTTCGGAAATGAAAAAAAGACAGCATTACGAAAAGCCAAGCGTAATGCGCAAGAAGAAAAAGGCCGCCGCCCGCAAGCGACTGATGAAAAAAATGCGCAAGATGAACATGGGCTAAAGCCTTTTTTGTCCGCGCGGCTATCCGGCTCGCGGGACAGCATCGAGGCTCTTATTATCAGGGCGGAAATTCCCCCCGGGGTTTTCCGCCTTTTTATCCGCGGAGAGATTCCATGACATTATCCGAACGCGTCGACAAGGAATATATCGACGCCTATAAAGCTAAAGAAACCGAGAAGGTTGGCGCCCTGCGTCTGCTCAAGTCCGCGATAAAGAACCGTCTCGTCGAATTGAAACGCATTAATGGCTCCCTCTCCGACGAAGAACTAATCGAAATTATAAAAAAGCAAGTCAAGCAATGCCGCGACTCGCTGGAGCAATTCGCCCAGGCCGGGCGCGACGATCTCGCGCGCAAGGAAAAAGGCGAGATTGAAATTCTCGAAGCCTATCTGCCCGAGATGATGGGCGAAGAGGAGATGACCGNCCTTATCGATCAGACTATCCAGGAGGTCGGCGCCGCCTCGCCGCGCGACATGGGCAAGGTGCTGGGCANAATCATGGCCGAGCATAAAAGTCGCGTCGACGGCAAAGCGCTATCGGAAGCCGTAAAAAAGCGTCTGGCCTCGCTTTAATTTCGCGAGAGCGCCATAGCGTTTTACTTTATTGTCTTTAAGCGGCTTGATTAAAATATTATCGCGGGCGTCATAGCGAGAAAATTCGCCGCGTCTATAAAATCTCTTTCTGCCGCCGCGGGAGACGACTTGCCAGACGACGGATCGGCGTTATCTATGCAATATAAAATTTCGCGCGACTGACTGGCTCCCGAGCCGCGCGCGTTCGAACGCGATCGAGCTTGGGAGGCTGTCGGCGAATCGCGAATCATTATAGATATATGATACATTCTCGCACATTGCGATCCCTGGAATTCGGCAANGTCGTCGATCTGCTCGCTTCCCTCTGTCTTTCTTCGCGCGGGCGCGAAGCCGCCGAAAAAATAGCCCCGCTGGAAAGCGTCGACGCCGCGAACGCTGCCTTCGCCCTCTATGAGGAATCGCGCGCTTTTTTCGCCGACGGCGAATTCGCGATGTCCGCCTTTCCCGACACGGGCGCGCTTTCTCGCNTGGTCAAATCTCGCGGGCTATCGGCGTCCCGCCTCTCGCTCGACCTCGACGCCTTCTGGCTCTTGCGCCAGACTCTCGCCATCGCGAACAAGGCTTATGTCGCGATAAAGCGCGAAAAGGTGGCTATCCAGTGGCCGGGCTTGCTCGAGCTGGTCGAAGCCAATCCCTTTCCCGAACAGATCTTCGCGGCGTTGAATCGTTGCGTAAGCGACGACGGACTCTTGCGCGACGAAAGCTCTCCCGAATTATACCGTCTGCGCGGCGATATTCGTCGTTTGCATCAATCCTGTCTTCGCANGGTCAAAAATTTCGCCCAGCAATACAATATGGGCGCCTATCTTCAGGACGAGTTCATGACGCTCTCTTCGGACAGATATGTCCTGCCCCTCAAGGCCAATTTCAAGGGAAGAATGCAGGGCGTCATCCACGACTGGTCGCAAACCGGCGAGACTTGTTATTTCGAGCCCATCTTTCTCGTCGAGATCAATAATCGCCTTCAGGAACTGAAGCGCGAGGAAAGACAGGAAGAGAGTCGCGTTCTCGATTATCTCGCTTCCCTGCTCGATAACGAAATAGACAATGTGATCGCCTGCGAAGATCTCCTGATCTTTCTGGATCTGGAAAACGCGAAGATCCGTTTCGCGGAAACGCTCGAAGCGACAGTCCCGACTTTTGTTCCCGACGCGGACGGCGTCCGGCTCCTGAAAGCGAGACATCCGATTCTCGCCTTGGCGCGTCTGAAAGACAAGGGAGAACTCCCGGAAGTTCGTCCCTTGGATATTATTCTGCGCCCTGGCGAAAGAGTTCTCGTAATAACCGGCGGCAACGCCGGCGGCAAGACCGTTTGTCTCAAAACTTTGGGACTGTCCTCCGCCATGGCCATGAGCGGAATACCGCTCCCGACCGCGAAAGGCTCCCAACTTCCCTGGTTCGAACGTCTCGACGCCTTCATCGGCGACGAACAGAGCCTCGACGAAAACGTGTCGACTTTCACCGCGCAAATTGATCATCTCGCCAAGGCCTGGAAACATCTCGACGAACGCGGGCTTGTCCTGCTCGACGAATTTGGCGCCGGAACGGATCCCGCCGAAGGCGCGGCTTTAGCCCAGGCCGTCCTCGACGAACTTCTCGAAAAACGTTGCTTCGTTCTCGCGGCCACGCATTTTCCCGCCCTGAAAACCTACGGACTGACCCGGGAGGGAGCGCGGGCGGCGTCCATGCTCTTTGATCCGGAATCCGGTCGCCCGCTTTTCCGGCTGGCTTACGATCAAATAGGCCCCAGCCAGGCGCTCGAGGTCGCCGAAGCGCATGGTCTGCCAGATTCGATCCTCAAGCGCGCCAGACGATACCTCCTGCAGGACGGAGCCGATTCGACAGCGATCCTGAACAGGCTTAATTCTCTCGCCGCGAAACGCGAGGAAGAGATCGCGGATCTCGAGCGCGAGAAAGAAAAAACCCGCCGGACTCTTGTCGAAAAAGAGGAAAAATTGACTCGGGAGC
>JAAUYY010000057.1 GCA_014804865.1 Desulfovibrio sp. | reverse complement strand
CGTTGCCCTGACATCTGTCATTTTGTTCGACTGTTATAGCTCGACCGACTCCGTCGCTATCGAAGGAAAATTCCACCTTGACCGGTTCATTGGTGCGGGCGTTGACCAAACCAGTTTCGCATAGCCATCTTCCGGAAAGGAAATCGGCCTTGGTGGCGTTTTTCGGGATGACGAGTTCTTCGATTGGCTTTTCGACCGCGGGCGGTTGAACTGGTTTTTCGGCTATATGGCGTTCGGGAACGCACATTGCGGCTTTTTCGTTAATTTTATGTCTATAATCGGCTATTTCGGCTCGCAAGCGATCAATTTCGCCAGCGTCAGGAATAGATTTATTTTTTAGCCACGCCGGGGCCGGAATGTCGAATAGAGAATAGCCGCTTAACGCTCCAAGATTTCCAATGCCCGCGAATAGGAGAAATAGCAAAAGCGCCAGAAGCGGCAAAACGGGAAGCCACCATAGACAGCCTGCTGGGCTGGCCGCGGGCGGCGGAGGCGGGTTTTTCGCGGGTTCTTCTCGCGGGGTCTCGGCAGCCGGTTCGGGAGCGATAGTCGGCTCCTCCTTGACCTCGGGCTCGGGGTCGGGAGTCTTCGGCTTTGGCTTCGCGGGTATTAATTTAAAAAGTTCGCATGGCTCGACGCCGGGGGTTCCCGGCGCGAAGCCCCAGCCGATAAAAACTGGCTGACCGCCTATGACGTAGAGAAAATCGGGATCAGGATAGACGAGGGCCAGACGCAGTATATTGCCGCGAGTAATTTTAAGTGGCTCGCCGGTTTTGATAAGCTCTTCGGCGTAATCTCGAATTTCGCGAGCCATGGTCGCGATCCGTTCGCGCATGGGCGCCGCTTCGTCCTCGGGCAAGTCGCTTAACGGACGCGCCTCCCCTTGCACCGAGCTATACCAGTCGATATCGTCGTCGGCTTTGTTTTCGACTGGCTTCGTAAAGAGGAGGGCGTAGTCGTCATCGAACTTGCGACGCAACATTTCCCTGATTTGCGCGAAAGACTCGTAAGCCATGATGCCCTGAAANGCCAGAGGCTGCATGGAAGACTTTTTTGTAACGGCGACAAGATTTTCAGGCATGACACACCCGCGAGAATATTTAAAGGATCCCGCGATTCAGTTCGCAAAGCGAACAATCAAAGCGATCGGCGACAAGCGCGATCGCGTCTCAATTCCATCGCGTTAGCTTAATCTTTGACTTTTATGCCATTGTCGGAGAGGAATTTTTTTAGTTCGCCGGAAGACAAGGCGATTGACGCNTGGCGATAACTGTCTTCGTCCAATGTGATCATGGTGTTGATCCCTACGATTTGGCCATCCGCGTTAACCAGCGGGCCGCCGCTATTTCCGGGAGANATGGGAGCGGTGTGCACCAGCGTTTCCGGATCGCGGCGGAGCACGGCGCTTATGACGCCCTCGCTATACGATAACTCCGGCGCGGATTTGATATCGCCTTTTTTGAGGAGCGCCAGATATTCCGGATCATTTTTCCCGACAAGATCGGGATAGCCCCACGCTCCGACTTTTTCAGTCTTTTTCGCGCTTTTAGCGAAATTCATGATTTTGACGCGCGAAAGATCGGCGGNCGGAACGCGAAGGATCGCGTAATCGTCGTTTGGCCCCTTGCCTACCGCGACAACGGAACCAAGCGCCGGTTTGCCTAGAGCTTTGCTCGTAACCAGGATTTTNCCGAGGCTATTTTGAACGACNTGCCTGTTTGTCGCCACGTATTCCGGCGCTACAAAAAAGCCGCTNCCTGTCGACAATTGACCGGCCCCGTTGGCGCTCACAATAAAAACGCAGCCGCTTTCGATGTCTTCGGGCGTCGCGACCNCCTGAGCGTCGGGAAGAGGATCGGCGGAAGCGCCGGGACGCGTCGCGACCGGAGACGCGGGTTTAGGAGTAGAGGCGGGCGANGGCTCGCTCATTGNCGCGAGGCCCGCCTTCNCAAGCGCGGGCGCGATNTCGCACGGAGGCAGATCGATAATTTTTTTCAANGCGTCGCGTTCTTCGCGCAACCGATTAACTTCGCGGGTTATCTCCGCTCCNTCCGCGTCCGCCTCGCGACTCGCGGTCCAAATCATCCAGCAACACCAGGCGATAGCGCAGAGCAGAAGCGCGCTTATGAATAANGCGAAGCCTCGACCACCGCCATTTGTTTCAGTCCGGNTTTTTTCCATATTTACAACTTGATGTTATCCCGATCGGTTTGAAGCGACGCCAATATTTGTCTGTCTTGCGAAGCGATCGTGTCGTCGGCTTCCGNTTTGGCGGCGCTAAATTGCTGTTTCTTCGTCGCGAATACCTTGTTCTTGCCNCGCGCGTGATTTAAGGCGANGGCCTTTTGCCTAACATTTCCCTGGGCCATCTTCCGAGGCGATGAGAGAACCCTCTCTTCCTGATTGAAAGCCTGCTCGTATTGGGTCTGCAAATCCTGGCTTCGAACTATGAGATCGGAGTAAATCGCCGCCGCTTCCTCTTCGCCGGATCTGATTTCGGCGTATCTTGCCCTCGCGGCTTCGGGAGAGATTCGTCTTTCCTTGATTTCGGCGATCAAACTCTGGAAGGCGCGCTCNTAGCAATTAAAAGATGTTTTGGCCGCGGCGGCGTCTATATCCATATTTGAAATATCGCCGTCNATATCCTGAAGGTAGCTGACCAGACGTCTATTGTCATCCGCCTCTTTTTGCTTGCTCGCGTAAATATTGCCCGCGACGGCTCCGGCCATGCCTCCGGCCATGCCTCCGGCCAGAGCGCCTTCCGCCTTGCCGGTAGCGAGCAGGCCGATTAAAGCGCCGCCGAGAGCGCCGACGACGGCTCCTCCGGCGGTTGTTTTGGCCACGTCATGTTCCCGCGAGCGCAAATCCTGAATCGGACTNTAGCAAGCGGGATAATAATTAACGACAGTTTTTTGCTGTCCATATTTGCTCGCGCACCCGGGCAAGGTCGCGAAAGCGAGAACGAGAGTTAAAAAAAGGGAAGCGCCGCGTTTCATAAAAAGCTCCGCCTGCATAGTTTAAATAATATGAGATTTAAAATTCGCGATCCGTTTATTAATGCGACATATTTGCCGTCTTGTAAATATACTCGAAAATAAGGCGATATAAAATATTGTCTCGTTACAATTTCCCGAGCGAAAATTTATTTTTCATTCAAACGTATAATTTCAGTCGGGCGACGCGCGAATTGCGACCGCGCGCGGGCGAGAATCGCGGTATTGAAAAAACTCGCGATAATAATAAAATAAAAGAAGATTAACGCGCCGGGGCGCGAGAGTTTGCTCCGTTTTTTTTCGCTTGTTTAAAACGCGTTCTCGAAAAATTTGGGGCTGGCGACCTTTGACTTAAAAGGNGAAAAACANNCNCTCGCGCGGCCATTTAGCCTCGCGTCGCCCAGCCGCGACAGTCTTTTTATTATACGGAGAAAATCGATGACCATGCGTCTTTCCCGTTCAATAGTCGGCGAAGCNGAAGCCGAAGCAGTAAGGCGGGTTATCGTTGAAGANGGCTACCTTGGAATGGGGAGCGAGACGAAGAAATTCGAAGAAAGCGTCGCTCGTTATCTGGGCGTGGAGCCTTGGCAAACGATCAGCGTAAACTCGGGCACCGCCGCCTTGCATCTCGCCGTTCAGGCCGTATATATAGACGCCGAGNGCCAGGGGCGACTCAAGGATATTGNCGGGGCGCCGCAAATCCTGGCGCCGTCGCTTACTTTTGTTTCTTCGTTTCAGGCGATCCTCGCGGGAGGATGTCGTCCGGTTCCCTGCGACGTGTCGCTGGAAACGGGAACGCTCGATCTGGCCGACGCCGCGAAAAGAATGACGCCCAATGTTATAGGCGTAATGCACGTGGATTACGCCAGCAATCCATGGCGTATTGATCGCGTTTACGAGTTCGCGCGAGAGCGAGGCGTTCGCGTNATTGACGACGCGGCTCACGCCTTCGGGTGCCGNTTTCATGGCAGGAAGATCGGCTCTTNTGGCGACCTGGTCTGTTTCAGTTTTGACGGCATTAAAAATATAACGTGCGGCGAGGGCGGNTGNGTAGTTTCGTTTAGCGAAAGCGATAGCCGTCTCATTGGCGACTCGAGATTATTGGGCGTCGAGGGAGACACGGCCAAGCGGTTCGCCGGAGCGAGATCCTGGGATCCGGACGTTAAATATCAGGGCTATCGCTATCATTTAAGCAATATCATGGCGGCTATCGGCCTTGTTCAGCTGGAACGTCTTGAAAAGGAATTTATTCCCGCCAGACGTCGACTCTACGAAGTCTACAGGAACGAGCTAGCGTCCGTTCCCCATATTCGCCTCCTGAAAACCGATCCCGAGGACTACATCGTCCCGCATATAATGCCGGTTCGGATTATGGACGACCGGCGTTCCGAGGTCGTCGCGGCGCTGGACAGGGCGGAAATACAGCATGGGACGCATTACAAACCTAACCATCTCTTAACTCTTTTCGGAGGCGGCGAGACTAAATTGCCGAACACAGAGAGGCTTTACGGGGAACTTGTAACATTGCCTTTGCACCCCGGGCTTTCGGATGAGGATGTCGCGCGGGTTTGCGAAACGATCAAAAAAGCCCTGGGATAGTTATGGAAGAAAAACAGCTCCGTCCGGCGCCTTGTTTAATGTTCGTTATTCCCTGCTACAACGAAGAAGAGACCTTGCCATATACGATGGAACGTCTCGCCAGTTTGCTCGACGATTTGAAGGCGCGGGGGCTCGCCAATCCAAAAAGTTTCGTCTGCTATGTCGATGACGGCAGCGACGACGCCNCCTGGCGGCTTATCGAAGAAAGAAATAGTCGCGATCCGCGCTGCAGGGGCGTGAAATTCGCCGGAAATTCGGGCCACCAGAACGCCGTGTGGGCCGGAATGGATATGGCCCGAAAATGGAACGCGGATTGCGTCATAAGCATGGACGCGGATTTGCAAGACGATCCCGACGTGGCGTCCGAAATGCTAGAACGTTATCGCGAAGGTTGCGAAATCGTCTATGGAGTGCGGAGAGACAGGAGCGTCGATACCAAATTTAAGAAATACACAGCGCGAGCGTTTTACGCGTTAATGCGCAAGCTTGGCGTAAACGCTATCCCTGATCACGCGGATTACAGATTGGTCGGACGCGCCGCGCTTNAGGCTTTGGAATCGTTTGACGAGAGAAATCTCTATTTGCGCGGCCTTTTTCCCGTATTGGGATTCAAGACGGCGAAAGTTTATTATAAAAGACGCGTTCGCGAGCATGGCGTTTCCAAATACCCCCTGACGCGCATGATCGCTCTGGCGTGGCAGGGCATAACTTCAACCAGCGCCGCGCCTCTGCGTATGGCCGGACTATTGAGTTTTTGTTGTATGCTAATCGCGCTTGTTCTCTGTTGCGTAACGATTTATAAATATATCGTCGGAGAAGTTATCCAGGGCTGGACTTCCCTTGTGATCGTCGTTCTCTTCCTGGGATCCGCGCAATTATTTTGTCTTTCGATTATCGGCGAATATATAGCCAAAATTTTCACCGAAGTCAGACATCGTCCCAGATACATCATTGAAAAATATCTATAAATGTTTCTCAAACTTCTGAAATTCCTCGCGCGTTTGTATGTCGAAGGCTGGGAGCGAAGCAAAGCTTTTTTATGGGCTCTCCTGCGCGACAAACGCGTCCGTTTCGCCATAGTCGGCGCGGCCGCCACAGTTGTCTATTTCCTTTTTGGTCTTTTGTTCGTCAACGTCTGGCAATGGCATACGATGCTCGGGAATACCTGCGCCTATCTTCTCGGATTTGTCGTTTCCTATAGCGGGCAGGCTTTCTGGACATTCGAAGCGCGCGGCAATCATCTTGTAATGCTGGGCAAGTTCGCCTTTACCCAGCTCGCCGGTCTTGGACTCAATTCCTGCGTAGTGTCCCTCGCTACGTTGTTTGGCGCCCATTATATTATCGCGATGACCATAGCCATCTGCGTTGTTCCAGTTTTTGTCTATCTCGTCTCGCGTTATTGGGTATTCAGAAAAAAAGATCAGGGGGAGGCGTCCGAATGAACGCGCCATTAGTTTCCGTCATAATGAATTGTCATAACGGCGCCCCCGAATTGCCCGACGCCTTGCGATGCCTTCGCGAACAAACATTTCAGGACTTTGAGATTATTTTTTTGGACAACGCGTCGACGGACGGAAGCGGAGAGATCGCAAAAGCGTTTGGCCCGAAATTGCGATATTTTCGGAACGAAGAATTGGCGTCGCTGGGAGCGGCCAGAAATCTCGCCATTAAAGAAGCGCGCGGAGAGCTGATCGCTTTTCTGGATTGCGACGATTTATGGAAGCCGGAAAAACTAGCCGCGCAAGTCGAGCTATTCGGGAAGAATTCCTCGCTTGGATTGGTTTGCACGGATACGGAGATCAGGAGAGGAAACAAGACTACGGGCACGGTATTCGAGATATCGAAACCGGCGCGTGGCCGGGCTTTCGCGGAGTTGATGAGGGATCAGTGGATCTCCATGTCGTCGGCTATGCTCTCGGCCAAAGCTCTCGATCGAATTCGCGAGAAAGCCTCGGCTATTCATCCCTTATGGTTTGACGAGTCGTTAAACGTGTGCGAAGAGGCGGACGTCTTTTATCGGATCGCCCATGACTGGGAGATCGATTATGTCGATCAACCCCTTACCGTGTGGCGCGTTCATGGGCGCAACACGACTTTTCGCAAATTCGGTCAAATCGCGAAAGAGACGCGCTCCATCCTCGAGAAACATCGTCGTCTTTACCCGGGGTACGATCGGGAATACAAGGATACGGTCGATGTCCTGACAAGACGCGCCGATTTTCAGGAAGCCGCGGCTTTGTGGAGGGACGGGGAAGGCGGAAAAGCCAGGAAGCTGGTTAAACCCTTGCTAAAATTTTCTCGCAAATACCGTCTTTTCTGGCTGGCCAGTTTTCTGCCCGGCGCTTTATTTCTTCCCATAGCGGAATTTTATTTTTCTCTTCCTAAAAGTTTTCGTCGCTCCTAACCCCCGCGTTGGCCGAGACCGAACTTCGCGCCAGCTTTCGGGAGAGGCCTCCGAAAATTTAGAAATTGGCCGACGTTCCGCAAGCCGCTTCCGCGATTTCGCGCAGGGCGGCCAAACTGTCCTCCGCTTCCTGGGGGGAGAGTTTATGCAGGATAAAGCCGGCGTGGACAATCGCGTAATCGCCGACTTTTGGAGGTTCGGGGAGAAGCATGGTCGAAGCGCTTAAAATTGTAGAGCTTTCGCCAATGCGGACTTTAGCCATATCGGAAGGGAGCAACTCGATAATTCTCGCGGGTATAGCCAAACACATACGCGAATCCTTCGTAAATAATTGCGGCGTCCCAGACTGGAAGTCGAGGGGATGCCGATATGGGACGCGGCGCGAAGGCCGCGACAAGGTATTTAAATAATAACGCAACGGCTCATGACAAGAGAAAGGCGG
>JAAUYY010000056.1 GCA_014804865.1 Desulfovibrio sp. | reverse complement strand
AATCGCATGACCGCTGCCTCTGGGCTGCGCGCATGCGCCGCGACTCCGTGGCAGCCACCATTCCGCAATGGGAAGAAATGCGCGATCTCGCCTCGCGGATCAGAAAGCATGTCTTAACGAATCTCGATACCTATCTGGAGCAATTCGCGACCAACGCCGAAGCGAGGGGAGTCCATATCCACTGGGCCAAGGACGCCGCGGAACATAACCGAATAATTCTCGATATCTTCCGCTCGCATAATGTCAAGGTCGTAACCAAGGGCAAGTCCATGACAATGGACGAATGCGAGATGCGCGAGTTTCTGGAGAAGGAAGGCATCGAGATCAACGAGGCGGATCTGGGCGAGCGCATTCAGCAACTTGATAACCAGAGAGCGTCGCATATCGTCATGCCGGCTATTCACAAGTTGCGGAGCGACGTGGCCGATCTGTTCGCGCGCAAGCTTGGCTCGGATCGGGATATCACCGATCCGCATTATCTAAATAGCGTCATGCGCCGCGATATGCGCGTCCGCTATACGAAGGCCGACGCGGGGATGACGGGCGTTAATTACGGAATAGCCGAGACAGGCGGCATCGTCGTCTGCACGAACGAAGGGAACGCGGACATTAGCGCGACCTTGCCGCCGCTTTATGTCGCTACCATGGGTCTCGAGAAAATCCTGCCCCGACAGTCCGACGTGGCGCTGTTTATCCGGCTTCTGTCGCGCAGCGCGCTTGGACTGGACATCACGCAGTACACCACGCATTTTCACGGGCCGCGAAAAGGTCAGGAAATGCATATAGTCATCCTGGACAATGGACGGAGCGAGAGGCTGACTTCGCCGGATTACTGGGAAGTATTGAAATGCATCCGTTGCGGGACGTGTATGAACACCTGTCCGGTCTATCGCCGAACCGCGGGCATTAGCTACGAAGCGACGTATATGGGCCCGATCGGACTCGCGCTGATGCCAAGTTACGATCTCTACAGATACGCTCAACTGCCGTATTCTTGCACGCATTGCGGCTCCTGCGGGAATGTCTGTCCCGTTCGCGTTCCCATTCCCGCGCTGATTCTCTATTGGCGCGATCAGGTCGTCAAGCATGGCTACGGGGAATTCGCGCATAACATCGAACAGGCCGCCGCGGCGCATGTCCTGAAGAGCGCGCGCAATCTGGTCGCCGCCGAGAAGATCGGACTGTGGGCTCTTCGCAATGTGCCCCAGCCCATTGCGGAATCGCCCTTGCTCAATCCCTGGGCGAAAGAACACGCGAATCCCGAGCCGCCCAGGGAGACATTCCGCCAGTATTACAATCGCAAGATAAAGCCGGAGCTGGAGCGTGAAAAAGCCGGGGCGAATCAAAACGGGGGCGAAGGCAAATGAACGATCTATCGGTAAAAAACGAAATTTTCGAGCGAATCAGGAAGGGCAAACCGGCGTCGCAACCATTGCCCGACGTTCCCATGTATCCCTACGAAGGCGATCCGGAAAAGGGATTTATCGATCGCTTGATCGGCTTCGATGGACGGGCGATCAAGTTTAAAAATCGCGAAGACGCCGTAAAATGGTTAAAAGATCAGCCCGAACTGGCTTCCGACAAGATAATATATTCCAAAGTCGACGAGATCCCGGGCAATTTCGGAGAAAATGACCTGGCGAATTTGCGAGACGCGGAGAAGATCCAGACCTGCGTAGCGGAAAGCGAACTGGGCGTGGGCGAGACCGGATCCGTCTGGGTAACCGGCGAATGTCTTGGCCAGCCAATTTGCGCCCTGTTTTCGCGCAGGCTATTTATTTTTCTCGATCGGAACAAATTAAAAGGCGGTATTCACGAAGCCTACGCGAGTCTGAAACTGGGCGAGAATCAATACGGAGCCTTTTATTCCGGGCCTTCGGCGACGGCCGATATAGAGGCTGTGCGCATTACCGGAGCGCAAGGGCCGCTGGGGCTTACAGTACTATTATACAATTGCCCAGACGCGTCCGATCCGCCGGAATTATTGATTAGTCCGAACGCCGATTCGTCGGAGTGGGAAAAGTATTTATAAAAAATGGCTCTGTTTAATTTGGCTCTATTTAATTTTATTGTCAGTTATTGATTNGATTTTACGCCGAGACATAGCTTTGAAAACNGCGNCNTGCGCTGGATCGCAANGATTTTTTTTCCGATAATNGACAGTCAGGTNTAATAGAGGGNNGATAAATANTTNANCCGNGGCCCCGGACGCGAAACGCCCCGGGNCCTGTNCGTTTAAAGCTTTTCGAATCGCGACTCGCGGNAAAAATTTTGCTGGTATCAATATTGCATAAAATTGACCNAGACTCGCGTTATAAACGCGANATTTTATAANTAGCTAAAACATATATTGATTTTTATATTGANAAGCGTTGGCATTTTGTCCAGGGCAGGGCGATCCGGCGCTATTTTCCGCGGGAGTTATAATGATATCGATAAATAACAACCTTTCGGCCGCGAATGTAGCCAATACTCTTTCCGGTCATTACGGGAGACTTAAAACTTCGACGGAGCGTCTTTCGAGCGGGCTCAGGATTAACGGCGCGGCCGACGACGCCGCGGGTCTCGCGATTCGCGAGCTAATGCGCGGTGATATTACGGCTCTCCAGCAGGGAATGCGCAATGTCAACGACGCCATTTCCATGATCCAGACTTTTGACGGGGCTCTCGGCGTTATCGATGAGAAGCTTATCCGCATGAAAGAATTAGCGGAACAGGCGGCGACGGGCACTTACGATTCTACCCAGCGTNTAATGATTGACTCCGAGTTCCAGGCAATGGGCGCGGAGATAAATCGAATCGCAAGGGCGACCGATTTTAATGGGATTAAGCTCATTAATGGGGAAGATGCAGATAATAATGGAGCCGCGGGAATCGCGACGCGACAGATCGTACCAGTTGGAGACAAAGATTACGACATTAGTGAGCCAACAGGCCAATCGATCGCCTTATGGCCAGGAGCGACTGCTACACAGATAGGAGGGTGGGANACATCGGGCATCACCGATCCGTCAAAATTAGTTGGTCTTAATAANCTTACGCTTACTAATGATAATATACCAAAAATAGGCAATAATTTCCTGCTTGTAACTCCAAATAATAGCACAACTAACATTCCTCCAGGAACTTCAGTTAATATACGATTTGATCATCAGTTCACAAACGCACAGGGAAATGTTTACGGAGATTGGTATATAAGTGTAAACGGGGGGCCTGAATCAGCAGGCACAGGGGATGGAAAGGGTTTTATGTGGACGGATCCCAATGGAAGCTCTATCCATATCCAAACTACTCTTGTCGACGCAAATGGAAATCCAACGAGCATGACTGGTAGCGGAACCGCTACGTGGACTGCTCCTAATGNTATTCCTTCCTTTACCTCTAACAAAGGAACCGTTACGGCGACACTTTCCAATAACGATAAGCAATTAGATATAATCGTGAACTTGGACGGAGTAAACAGTATTTCTGGTAGTTTTGCGTTAACCTACGGAACGNATGTTTCAGAGCCTTCCACTGCCTTATCTTCAGCTTCAGTCTCTTTTGAAGTAAAAGATGTAACTCAACAACCAGTGACGCCCACTGGCCCGACAGATCCGGATAATCCTCTCGCGCCAAATTACAAGATACCCGACGACGTGGTGCGTATTCATTTCGGTACCGGCGCGGACAAGAAAGAAGATTTTTACGACATAAAAAAATACGACGCCACCCTTAAAGGTCTCGGTCTCGAGGGCGTCGATATCCAGACGCAAGAGAGGGCGCAGGACGCTCTCGTCTCTGTAAACGACGCGATCGTCGCGAAGGACAAGATTCGCGCCGATTATGGCGCCATGCAAAACCGCATGGAGAATACNCTTACGAATCTCTCCATTCAATCCGAGAATCTGCAANCGGCNGAGTCGCGCATTTCCGACACGGATATTGCCAACGAGATGATGCAATTCGTCCGCAACCAGATANTNACGCAGTCGGCGGTCGCCATGCTCGCCCAGGCGAACAGCTTCCCGCAGATGGTGATGAGTCTTATCCGCTAANAAGGCGTNCTAAAGACGGNCTCGANCGCGAANNCGCGNNTATAACTTTTCTCGTCCTCTTCCGCGCCATGCCCCTCTGGGCGCGGTCGAGGAACTCTCGCAAACCCCTGTCGATGGCGACGGGGGTTTATTATTTTAGCAAGTTTCGCTGAAATTGTCGCTTAACGGCGCAGGCGATAGCGAACCGCAAGTTCGCCTCNCGCCAATTTCGCGGGCGTCTTCGCTAGGCAAAGCAACCATAGCGCGTCNNTTTTCAAANGAAACNCGCTATAAATGCGACATCGGCCGGCGCGAAATTTGCCAGGGAATTTGCTCGGCGAAGNGTCTATAGGGAANGGANAAAATTGCCCTTGCAAAAAGTCTACGACATCGCGCTTAATCGACGCTGGCGAGTTCGGTTTCTATGTATTTTTTAATTTTTTCCAGCAGTTTTTCGTCCACAAAAAAAAGGCGAGGCATTGATATTTTCGGCGGAAGCCAGAACGATAAGGAAAGCGGNCGCCAGCAGGGATTTTTGGCTTATTCGCCCCGAGTTTTGCTCGCGAAAATCAAACGAAAATTGNNCGGTTTTAACGCCAATTTCTTTGGCTATGGCGACGAATTTCTTTATTTCCTCGATATCGTTGTTTTTTTCATAGATAATATATTTCAATTCTATATTCGCGGGATTGGCCGCGGCGTATTGGCGGATGTTTCCGACAACGNCGTCAAACTTGTCCACGCCTTTGACCGAGCGATAGACGTCNGGGCCGCCGCAATCGAGACTTACGTTTATTTTTCCTTTGTCGCTTTTCAATATTTCGTCGATGGAGGGCGAGAATCTTATGGCGCTGGTGTGAATGTATTGAAAATAATTATTGTCGCGGAGCCATTTTGCCGCTTCGTCAAACTCGGGCAGAATACTCGGCTCGCCTCCGCCCCAGCTTATTTTGGCGTCATCCTCGAGGGCGTTCTGTTTCTTCAGACTTTTTAAACCAGGCAAGACCTCGTAAAATTTCCCCTTATTCTTGCGACTCCAGAGATCGCAATATTCGCATTTGCAGTTGCAAAAAAAGCGATGCATATTAATGCTTATATTGGAGAACTTCCCGTTCATGGCGGGGAGCGCGTCTGTTGCGCGGATGTCGCGACATCCGCGGCATAGAGCTCCGTTTGTCTGAATCTGATTAAACGCTTCGCTAACCGCGTTCGAGTACGCTTCCAGATCAATTTCGCCGCCGGAGTACGGGAGCGACGGAATCTTTATTTTTTGGGTGTCGCAACACGGAGATATATAGGCGGGCTCAAAATTGAGTTCCTTGAATAATTTTCGACAGTATTTCACCGCTTTTCCCTTAAATAGAATTGTCGCCCAGGGAGCGCGTTCGCGTCTCGCGAATTTATGGATTCGCGACATATTTAAATAGAATACGCCGGATGTCCACAATTTTTATCGAATGCTCGCAGATTGCCGTCGAAACTGCAGAAGCCGGACGACGCGTTGCAGGCGGGAAGAAAATCATGGCGACCCGGAGCGGGCGGAACAGTCCTAAAATTGTTGACAAATAATGAATTTGGCTCTAAATAATCTCCTTTATTGTAAGCGGTCAACATTCGGAGGAATAAATGCCGACTATTAACCAATTAATTCACAACGAGCGCGAGCCGGTAGCGAAGCGCAAGAGGACGCCGGCCTTGCAGAGCTGTCCGCAAAAGCGGGGCG
>JAAUYY010000055.1 GCA_014804865.1 Desulfovibrio sp. | reverse complement strand
TCGAAGTAGAAAACTGGGAAGAGGATCAGGAGAAAAACCTGACGATCATACACGCGATTATTTATGTCGCGCGTCCCATGTACAAGGCCATGATCATTGGCAAGAGCGGAAGCATGATCAAGGAAATAGGCACAGAAGCCAGAAAAGACATCGAAGAGCTTATAGGAACGAGAGTTCACCTTGAACTTTGGGTCAAAGTACGAGAGGACTGGCCAAACGATCCCGCTTTTGTGAATAATCTCAATCAAAATTCGAATCCGGTATAATGGCGGACAAAGAGGAATTGTTGGGCAGGTACGCCCGGTTAAAAGACTCTCTGGCGACAGCGTGCCGCAAGCATGGTCGCTCGCCGGAGGAGTTGACTCTTGTGGCCGTATCCAAGTTTCACCCCGCTTCGGACATGGCTATACTCGCCGAAGCGGGACAATTTGATTTTGGGGAAAATTACGTTCAGGAATTTTTGGAAAAGAAGTCCGCGCTCGGAAATTTTCCCATCCGTTGGCATATGACAGGCCATGTCCAGTCGAGAAAGACTCCCGATGTGGCTGGGAATTTCGCTTTAGTCCATACGCTCGATTCGCTGAAACTGGCGAACGCCTTTGAAAAAAGGCTTCGCGAAACCGGACTTGAGCAAGCGGTTCTAATTGAGACTAACATCGCCGACGAGCCCCAAAAGTCCGGGATAAAACCAGGCGATACGCGCGAACTTGTCGAACATATTCTTAAAAATTGTCCGCGTCTTGAATTACAGGGTCTCATGTGTCTCCCCCCCGTGTTCGACGCGGGCGAAGCGAGTCGGCCCTGGTTCGCGAAATTGCGCGATTTGCGAGACGCGCTATCCGCCGATTTTGGCCTATCCTTGCCGGTTCTTTCGATGGGCATGAGCGGCGACTATGAAGCCGCCATCGCGGAGGGAGCGACGATCGTTCGCATCGGCACGGATATATTTGGGCCAAGGCCGCCAAAAAAACGCTAACGGCAGTCGGAAAGCGACGATTTAAAGCGCGAAATTAGCGGGAGCTAGAGGCGTATATCTCGCCGCAACAATAACTGGCGTTTCCGGGAGGGAACGCGATGGCAGCTAAAGACAATAAAGACAATAAAGACAAAGAAAACGCGTTGCCGGAAGGTCAGGCTGAAAAGCCTAAAAAGAAGTCCAAGGCGAAGAAATTTATTATTATCTTCGCTCTGCTCTTCCTGATTCTTGGATGCGCCGGACTCGGCGCGTACTGGTGGTTCTTCATGCGAGCCCCCGCGGGGGAAGAGGAGATAGCCGAAGAAACGAAGCAGGAATCGGCGGAAACCGCCGCGCGGACAGGCTCCGGAGAGAACTCATCCGGCGAGCAGTCTCTCAATTCGGCGAGAATAGAGCGTCAATCCGATTTGCCGCGCAGCGGAGGCATGGTGCTTCCCTTGCCGCCGATCACAGTGAATCTAAATGATCCGAACGGACGCAGGTATCTGAAACTTGGCATGGAAGTCGAAGTGAACGCGGACGTGNCTTCGCAATTAAAATCGCAAAACCCGCGCATCAGAGACGCGATTATCATGCTTCTCGCGGGAAAGACCTACGGCGAGGTATCGTCGCCCGACGGCAAGGTCATGTTGAAAGCGGAAATCGCCGCGAGATTAAACCAGATTCTTGGCGCTCCCCGCGTAATGCGAGTATATTTTACGGATTTTGTAGTCGAATAAAATCGAGTTAGGAATAAATAAAGAGGTTCGCAATGTCTCAAGAGAATCAGGACGATATCGCCGCCGCCTGGGAAGCCGAACTAGCCGCCGAGGAAAACGCGAAAAAAAAAGAGGGCGCGAGCGGAATTGACGAAGCCGCTTTAGCCGCCGAATGGGAAGCCATGGCCGCCGCCGACGAGGATCGCGAGCCCGCGACCTTCGGAAGCGCCGCTTCGGGCGCGGGCACAAACGCGTCCGGCGGCTCATTTGGCAGTCACGCCATAGACGCGCAGTTTACCGACATGACGGAAATGTCCAAACAACCGCGCGACAAGGATCTGAAGAGGGAACTAGATTTCATCCTCGACATCCCTCTGGACGTGTCCGCGGAACTTGGACGCACCAGATTGCTTATCAACGAGCTTCTGCAGCTTGGTCAGGGATCGGTCGTAGAATTGAACAAACTCGCCGGCGAACCGCTTGAAGTGTATGTCAACGGCAAGCTGGTCGCTAGAGGCGAGGCCGTGGTTATCAATGAAAAATTCGGCGTTCGTCTTACCGATATTATAAGTCCTATAGAAAGAGTGAAACAGCTTGGCTAATCTCGGCGACGACGGTCTTTCCGGGCATAGCGTTCGGGGCGCGGTCGACAACGCCTCCACTCCGGATGGCGCCTTGAGATCCCTGGAAGACGCCGTCCAGGACGCGGCCGATTTCGTATACAAGGCTCTCGATCTGGTCGGCGAATCCATGCAAAAGGCCGTCGACGTCGCGTCGGACAAAGCCTTTCAAAGCGCTGCGGACGTAGGCGTTAATATCGCCACGCCAGCGTCCCAGCAACTGGGCGCGTCGACCTTTTCCTGGGGCGGTTATATACAAGCGCTCGGAATACTCTGTCTGCTTCTCGGCGGACTCTGGTTCGCTGTCTGGGCGATTCGCAAATACGGCAAATTCAATTTTCTTCCCCGGCCTGGTTCCCTTCCCAAAGACGCGCTTGTAATGGAAGCGCAAATGCCCCTCGGCCCCAAAAAGGGGCTTATGGTGGTACGCTTTTTGAATAGAAGATTGTTGCTGGGGNTGACTGACCATCAAATCAGTCTTCTCACGGAGGATAATTCGCGTGATAACCGGCAGAAACAGGACTTTAAGGCCTATATGGAAGATATTGATTCTTCCGGCGCTGATAGCGGGAGCGAGTCTTCTTCCTGAAATAGCGCTGGCCGCCCAGGATTTGGCGCTTCCTGAAATGACCCTCACTCTTTCCGGAGGGGCGCCGGAGCCTTCAAAAGTCTCTGTGTTGCTGGAAATATT
The DNA here is from genome assembly GCA_014804865.1 of Desulfovibrio sp. The sequence continues at coordinate 3,918 of JAAUYY010000055.1, read as the reverse complement.
ATTCCTGCTCACGATCCTCTCTCTCGCCCCGGCGATCATGCTCACCGTAACAAGTTTTACGCGCATAATTATCGTTTTCAGCTTCCTGCGCCAGGCGATGGGCGTCCAGCAATTGCCGCCCACGCAAATTCTCGCGAGCTTGGCCATTTTCATGACATTTGTCATCATGTTTCCCGTTGGCCGTCAAATTAACGACGAGGCTTTGCAACCCTATCTGAGCGAGCGCATCGACTATCGCGTCGCTCTGGATCGGGCGCAACAGCCCTTGCGGGAATTTATGTTCAAACATACGCGGGAAAAGGATTTATCCGTCTTTTACGCCATTTCGCGTATGGAGCCGCCGAAAAATAAAGAAGAAGTTCCAACGATGATGCTGGCGGCGGCGTTTGTGATAAGCGAGCTGAAAACGGCGTTTACCATAGGGTTTTTAATTTATATTCCCTTCCTGGTAATGGATATGGTTATTTCTAGCGTGCTTCTTGCAATGGGTATGATGATGCTTCCGCCGATGATGGTTTCCATGCCTTTCAAGCTGTTGCTTTTTGTCATGGTGGATGGCTGGAACCTTCTCGTGGGATCGTTAGTAAACAGTTTTCTATTATAAGGGGAAAAATATGACGCCGGATTTTGTAGTTGGTTTCGGNAGACAGGCGATTGAATTGTGCCTCATGATGGCTCTGCCCATGCTGGGCGTAGGCCTCGGCGTCGGCGTATTTGTAAGCGTTATTCAGGCCGCCACGCAGATCCAGGAACAGACGCTCACGTTCATACCCAAAATTATCTGCATGTTTCTCGCTTTGCTCATGGCGCTCCCGTGGCTCATGGAGCGCATTACGACCTTCACTCGCGACATATTCATAAATATTCCTACCTATGTGCAATAGTCCGCGAGGATTATTCAAATGTCAGAAAAATGTCCTCGCGAACCAGGTCGCTAATTGCGGCGACGATTTTTTGACCTCTATTATTTTAAAAAATATTTTTATATAGCGTTTTTTCGATTATAATTTTNGCGGCGGACGTAGCGGTTCGGATTTTTATCGACAAGGGAAAAATTTCATTTTCATATCGCTATAACGACGCGGAATTGGCGGCTTAAGCCGCCTTTGTTATTTAATAAAGCATGGAATTTTGACGGGAGCCAATTTTTTCGACGCGGTCGNAAGAGAGGGGAGGCAACTTTAAGTGTCGAATTTTTTCGGTTGCGNTTCGGTTTTCCAAATTCGCGACGATTCGAGATAGAGTCGTCAAACTTGCCGCGACCGGGGAGGGTTTTAGCCAATCGCTTTTGAATTTAATATTTCCTGGATCTTTCTCAAGCCGCCTTCGCCATTAAATTTATAAAAATATATAGATCCCTTTCGCAGGAGAGCGCCGCTGTTTCCCGGCGATTGAAACAGCCTTTCAGATTTCCCCTCGCGAAGCGCCGAATCAAGCTGGTAAAGCGCGTCCGCTCTCGTCTGACCGCCGGGGATGACGCGGATCAATTCCTTAACGATCAAGCGATAAAGTCGCAACCGGGCCGCTGGATGGAGCGAAGAGAGAGTCTCTTTTTTTAATTCGATTAGACAATAACTCGAATCGCGTTTCATTTCCCGCAACGCCGACTGTAAACTCGACTCCAGATATTCGCGCCAGAACTCGTCGTCAAGATTGGCCGCGATATGAAGACGACGCGCGCTCTCNGNGAAGGATGGATTTTCCGCCGCTAACGCGGGGACGATTTGATGGCGAACGCGATTGCGGAGGAAAGATAGGTCGTCGTTGCTCGCGTCATGGCGCCAGGGTATATTCATTTCGCGCAGGAAACGACGAAGGACGTCGGATTTTACATGGAGGAAAGGGCGAAAAAATCGTCCCTCGCGACGTCGCATTCCCGCGAGGGCTGGCCAGCCGGATCCGCGCAGAAGGCGAAGCACAAGATCCTCGCAGAGATCGTCCAGCTGATGNCCAAGCAGGATATAATCGGCGCCAATATTGTCCGCNAGATGGTTCGCGGCCTGGTATCTGGCGGCGCGACCTGTTTCCTCAAGGCCTTTTCCCGAACTTTTCGCTATATCCGCCACGGGGANGGACTCTTCATAATAGGGAATATGGAGCGACGAGCANAGATCCCTGGCGAATTTCGCGTCGTCTTCAGCTTCGGCCCTTAAATTATGATTTATATGCAAAGCCGAGAGTTTCAGGTTGCGGCGCGGCGCAAGAAGACTAAAAAGGGCTGTTAACGCGACCGAATCGGAGCCTCCGGAAAGGCAGATCAGAAGATTTTTATCAGGAGCGACGCGAAATTTTCGCGCGATATTTTCTATATCGAGACAAAGACGGACGCTGGCGCGCGAAAGCGCCGGAGGGAAAGGCATTAGTCGTCCCCGTCTAGCCGATATATTCCTCGAACCAAATTTATCCTCTCGCGCCGATCGCGATTATCCATTCCTCCTTTCAGATACATAAGAGGATCGCGGCTTAATTTCCCGGCGATGGATCGCGCCAGGGCCTCGATCGTTTCCTTTTGGCCGGGAGTCAGGGCGCCAAGCTTTTTCATGGCCTTTGATAGCTCCGCTTCGCAGACTTTGCTTTCCTTGTTCAGAAGAGCCTTGATAGTCGGTTCGATTTCGAGACCGCGCAACCAGGAATTAAAAATCGCGGCTTCCTCTTCGACAATCGCGCTGGCCTTTATCGCCTCGCTTTTTCTCGCGAGCCTGTTTTCCTCGACTACGCCTCGCAGATCATCGATGTCGTATAAATAGAGATTATCAAGCGCGTTTACAGCGGGATCGATGTCCCTGGGCACGGCTATATCGATCATGAACATGGGGCTGTTTTTGCGGACTTTTAGCGCCTCTTCCATCTCCTTTGTTCCGATTATGGGAGAAGGGGAGCCCGTGGACGCGATAACGATATCGGATTGGGATAGAATTTCCGGCAAATTTTCAAACGCGACGGCTTGTCCATTAAACTTTTTGGCTAATTCTTGAGCCCGGATAAGTGTGCGATTTACAATAAATATTTTTTGGATTCCAGCCTGCAAAAGATGCGTGGCGGCCAGTTCGGCCATTTCGCCCGCTCCTATAAGAAGAGCGGTTTGTTCGTTCATTTGCCCAAAAATGCGTTTCGCGAGCTCGACCGCGGCGTAGCTGATGGAGACCGCGCTGGAGGCGACCGCGGTTTCGTTTCGCACGCGTTTTGCGACAGAGAATGCCTTATGCAACAGACGGTTGAGGATGGAACCGGTCTTTTTAGCTTCGGAAGCGTTTTTATAAGCCTTTTTTAATTGACCTAGTATCTGCGGCTCGCCGATCACCATGGAATCGAGGCTCGAGGCGACATTAAAAATGTGTCTTACCGCGTCCAGATTATGATAAATATAAATGTGTCTTTCCAGTTCTTCGCGGGGCTCGTTTTTGGCTGTAGACCATAGACTTATTATGTGATTGTCAAGATCTCCCGTTCCCACGCCAAGGAGTTCGACGCGATTGCAGGTGGAGAGGATGAGCGATTCATTGAGAATATCCGATGAAGGCAAGGCCCAAGTCTCGGGCGAACAATAATCGGTCAGGGCGAACCTCTCCCGCACGTCGACTCCCGCCGTGCGATGGTTGAGCCCAATCAGGGTTATGTCGAAGTTCATGGGAGAGACCGCTTAAATCCTCATAAAATCGTGGCTAGTGGGCAACAGGAAATTTACGATCAATATCGAGAAAATACATAAAATAAAGATCGCGATTGTCAAATAGGCGGGTTTTTTCCCGCGCCACCCCAGAACCAGGCGATTGTGAAAAAGCGCGGCGAGAAGCGCCCAGATCAGAAGACTGACTATGATTTTCGGGTCGCTCGCGGCTCCATCGAAAACTGGCTTTGACCAAATGAAACCGAAAGTTAGCCCAATGGTGAAGAGCGGAAAAGCTAAAACTACCCCAA
>JAAUYY010000054.1 GCA_014804865.1 Desulfovibrio sp. | reverse complement strand
CTCCCTTGCCGGAGCGCAATAATTCGCCGTAGGCGTAAAGAGCCTCCGGATTGCCGCCGTCGGCGACAGGCTTCAGAATTTTCGCCGCCTCTTCGTATCTATTCTTTTCGAGAGCCGCGTTGGCGCTTTTCAACGCGTCTTCGTCCGCGCCCATAGCGGCGCCGGAAAGGAGCAGGAGCGCGATAACGCTAATAAAAAGTTTCTTCATAAATTTTTCAGGGTAGATATCCAGATTTTATCGAGGTCGCCATCGGGAAGACGCGCGAGGCGCCGACGAAGTTCGACGCGAGCCTCGCCAGTCTCTCGCAACCATGAGCCAACGTCATCGATAATAGAATTTACCTTACGCGCCGCCGCTTCGGGAGTCGAATGCCAAACGCCAGCGTCTTCCATAATTCGCAAAGCTTCTTCGCCATCTCGCGAGAGCGGCCATTGCGCCGGATTCCAGTAACAGACCATGGGAATCCCCGCCGCGAGCGCTTCCAACATGGTAGTGCCATGATGATCAAGAATCAATACTCCGCATCGACGAAGCTGGGGAAAGAGCGGGCCTACGCAACGTTTGAGACCGGGGAATCGCGATTTTAGCCATTCGAAGTCCGAAAAAACGCCCGGCAAATTAAAATATGGGCGATAATAAAGCTTTTCGCGAGAACTCTCCCCGAGAGAGGCCAGGAATGTCGCCTTATAGCGCCTGTACGCTAAAAATTGCGTCGGCGTAGGCCGGGACTCGAGTCTATAGCCATAGGCGGCCATCTCCGTTCCCACAAACAAAAGCGATTTCGTCTGATCCGGATTCCAACTGTTCGCGATTTTCGCCAGACCCGGGTAGGGCATCGGAATAAAACGCTGATCGCCGTCTCGACGCCATCCCCATGTAAAAAAAGCGTCCTGACTATATTCCACTATATTCCTGTCGCAAGAAACTTTTATCATGCCATAATTCCCGCCGTGTTGCGTCCAGGCGAGTTTGCCTCCAGCCTCTCGCCAGAGAGCGAGTTTTTGTCTGTACGCGCTGTCTTCGGAGGCCAGGATGCTCGCCGCGCGGGGACGGGAGGCGATCGACCGCGGTCGTTTTGGGCGGCGAAGATTTTTAATGCTTTGAGGCAAAGTTTTCAGGAATATGGACGGCGCGATCCCGCCAAGATCGAGTCCTTCTAAAAAATCGGAAGTCGCGTAATATTTGTCAAGATCGACAGATCTGTCGGGAGAGGGCTCGCATTGTCGCAAAGCGAGAGAATATTTAATTGCCTGAAGAAAAGAGACGCCCTTTAGCGGCGGAAAGAGAAGCCGGAGCGATAGGGAGCGGATAAAATTTTTCGCTCGACGGAGAGGAGGCGTTTTTTCTCGCGCCGGTTCGGTCAAAATCGGGGCGACGGCCTTTTCCCATAGAGGCGGCCAATCTTTCTCAAGCAATCTGGAAAACAGCCAGGAATTAAAGGCTTCGCCCAGCGCGCCGCGAATATAAAAATCGTTTTCGTCGACGAAATTAAATTNCGCGTCAGCCGGATAAAGGGGAATTTTTAACGCCGTTTTNCCATANACATCGATCATGGCTCGNCAACGGATCGCGCGCTCCACAATCTGGGTCGCGACCGATATAGCCCATGGAGCGAGCAAGGTTTGCCAATAAACCGGAGAAAATTCGCGGAAGCGNGGNTCTAGNCGCTCCGCCACGAGGGGCGTNNCCTTTACGCAGAGAGTCTCGGCCGCGCGAGCGGCGGCNGGGAGAAGNGTCGCGTCCGCGAGAGGCTCCGGACAAAAGACAAATCTTTCCTCGAAATTTGGGAACAAGTNTTCTCGACCGACGAAACACCATGGCCCCGCCGCTATATATCGCGAAGACTCGGCTTCGACGGGCATNGCGCCCAAAATGAGATATTTCGTATCCTCTTTAGCGATCAAGATCCGACCAACGCAAAACAGCGTCTTCCTCTATATCCCGGCGNGCTTTCATGCCTATGACTTGATCGATATATTTAGGAGAAATTCCATGAGCGGGTCGCTTCCAGGTAAGATCGGCGCCTGTGATAGTCTGGCCGGNGGGGATTGCGCGGGCGGAAACAAGAGAGCGTCTGGCGTTGCGTCTCGCGGGCTCTTCGTCCGCCAGAGCGCGGACGGTAAATTCTCCGACGCTATTTAATACTCCGCGAATTTTATTATAAAAGAGCCGCAGATCGTCCCTGTTCATCGCGTGATAATGATCGTTGCCCGGGAGCTTTTTGTCATGGGTAAAGTGTTTCTCGAGAATTCGCGCTCCTAGCAAAGTAGCCGTGATCAGGATCCGCATATCGCCGGGCAAGGTGTGATCCGAATAACCGACGACATGGCGAGGAAAAATCCTCTTTAAAGCCGGAATCATCCCCAAGGCCGCGTTTTCGTCGGCGGTGGGATAATTCAGCACGCAATGCAGCAGCGCGAGCTTGACCTTCGAGTTTTCGATCCATTCGACCGCTTCGGCTATTTCGCTCAAACTCGAAGCGCCGGTTGAGAGAATGACCGGCTTTTTGAAAGAACAGATAAATTCAATAAACGGCTTGTTGGTAATATCCGATGAAGAGATCTTGAACGCGGGCATTAAATCGTTGAGAAAGATGGCCGAGCTCGTATCGAAAGGCGTCGACAGGAAAGTAATTCCCGCCTGGTCGCAATAAGACTTTAATTCTTCAAATTCCTTTTTCCAAAACGAATCATGCTTGCGAAATAATTCGTACTGGCTTTGAGTTGGCTCTTTTCTCGTGTCCCAATACGCGGGAGAGTCCTTCGAAGCCAGAGTTTCGGCCTTGTAAGTTTGAAATTTTATCGCGTCCGCGCCCCCTTCGAGCGCTTCGTCGATTAGCCTTTTCGCGATCTCCATACTCCCTTCGTGATTGACGCCCGCTTCGGCTATCACATAAGGGACGCTCAACGATTCCTCCGGCATTGGAAAATCGAAAACCTCGATTATATTCATGATCTTTCTCTTTTCGCGTGAACGCGCTTCGCGAACGCGACCCGAAGCTTTATTTTTCCTTGAGATTTAGCGTCGCGGCCACCGCGCGCGCTCCGAGCGAGGCGAATTCCCGCGGATCCATATCTTCGCGTTTTATGTCTTGAAGCAAAGCCCTGGGATGATTTTTGAATTCCTCTCGCGGAGAGATTTCGTATGCGGGCGGCAATTTGTCTTCAAAATACATTGTCTGAAAATTTACGAACTTGAGTATATGGGCGGTGGAGTCGAGAACCGCTTTTTCTCCCTCGCCTATAAGCCCCGAGCTTTTCGCGATCATGAGTCCCGCGAAGCATTCGCCGCCCTGGGTGCAAGCTATATGGCCGTTTCGATTTGCGAGAAGAGTCGCGTCCATGATTTGCTGCTCCGATACGGAGACGACATGGAAGGCGTCTTTTCCCGCCAGTTTCGTATAGCGTTCGACGAGTTTGCGAACGCGGGGAAAGGAAACAGGGTCGCCGATCATCGCGGCCTGAGCGACGCTCGGTTGAACCTGGACTGGGCGCCAGACCCGATCGCTCTCTTTTTCGTTATAATAGCGATAGACAGGATTCGCGTGTTCAGACTGGACGCCGAAGACTCGAGGGAGAGTTTCGATAACGCCAAGCTCGAGCATTTTTAGCATTCCGGACATTATCGCGGTGATATTTCCCGCGTTTCCGATGGGCACGAAAAGACATATTCCGCGCGTGTCCCACCCGAACCATTGGGCAATCTCGCAAGCGTAGGATTCCTGCCCCAGTATTCGCCAGCTATTTTTTGAATTGAGCAGGGCGACATTAAACTTTTCGGCGAGGAGTTCGACTACTTTCATACAGTCGTCAAATACTCCGGGCAATTCCAGAACCGTCGCGCCGCTTCCCAGAGGCTGGGCGAGTTGTTGCGGCGTAACTTTTCCCTTCGGGAGAATTACGACCGTCCTGATCGGATCGCCCGCCCATGCTCCATACAAGGCGGCCGCCGCGGAAGTGTCGCCGGTGGACGCGCAGATCGCGAGAATTTCGGAAAGATCCTTTTTTCGCGCCAGCCACTTTAAAAAACTGAAAGCGCAAGCCATGCCGCGATCCTTGAAAGACGCGCTTGGGTTCTGGCCTTCGTTCTTGAAAGCGAAATCGACTCCCGCTATCTCGCGAAGTCGCGGCGAGGCTTCCACGATCGGCGTCGATCCTTCCCCTAGATAGAGAATGTCCCTTTCGTCAAGAACCGGCGCGAGCAATTCGTAAAAGCGGAAAACGCCGCGCAAGGCGGGATTTCTCGTCATCTGTCGTTTATCGAAAATTTCGCGCCATTCCTCGCCGGATTTGCTTTTTAATTCCGAAAATTTTTCGTCTTCGAGCAACAATACGCCAGCGCATTCCGGGCAGGAATATAGAAGTTGATCCGCCGGGAAACGGCGACCGCATCCCAGGCAAACATATTCCATTTTTCCTCTGAAATCGGGAAATTTGTCCATATTCTCGCTCCCGTCAGGATTGCTCTGTGTGCTTACTCTTTAGCCAGGGCTTTTCTGTCCCCTCGAGAAGTCTCTTTATATTGTCAATATGACGCCAGAAGATAATGATCGCGACGCAAACGCTTAAGGGAACCCATTGCCATTTATCGACAAATATCAGAATCAGGGGCAAAGACGCGGCCAATGTCATAGAGCCCAGACTTACGAAGCGCGTTCTCCAGATGACAAGCATGCAGAGCGCGCAAGCGCCCAGCAAAGCCTGAAACGCGAGAGGAATAAAGACGCCGATCGTGACGGCGACAGCTTTGCCTCCCCTGAATCCTAGAAAGCAGGAAAACACATGTCCGACCACGCAAGCGAAAGCGGTAAGACTTACGAAGGGATAATCCGATCCGTCAAGCCACAGCGCTCCCCAAACGGGCAAGGCTCCTTTGGCCACGTCGCAGACGAGGGTGAAGATGCCATAGGGAAGACCGCAGAGACGCGAGACGTTTGTGGCGCCGATGCTTTTGCTTCCGGCGGTTCGCGGGTCGATATGACAACAAGTTCTCGCTATGACCAGACCGAAGGGTATGGAGCCGACAAAATAGGCCATCAGAACCCACAGGAATTGACCAAGGATCATACTGTCTCCAGCTTACTCAATGGGTAAAACTTCCAAAATCTGCGATTCGTTATAAAGGGGATTTACCTTTCCGGCGCGGATCATGACATTCATTCCCGGAACAGCTCGCTCGTCGAACAGTCCGCGTCTGCCGCGAAGAAAGAGGGCGCCGTCGAGAGCGCTGACGCTTACGAAATTGTCATTTTCTTCGGTGATGACCGCGGGAATCCATTCTTTCTCTCCAAGTTGCTTGAGATAGAGGAGTTTCCAGTAACGCGGTCTAAATCTTTGAACCTGGGACGCGGCTTCGAGATCCGGAGAAAACGAGTCCAGCAATTTCTCCAGCTCCTCTTCAGTCCAGCGCGGCGAGCCCTTGGCTATAAAATGCATGGCTTGGGCTTCGTTTACAAGATCCGCGTATCTGCGAATGGGCGAAGTAACGGGCGCGTAGCAAGGCAAGCCAAGCGCGGCGTGAGGGCGCGGCGAAGTTTCGAGGATTGAATGCGCCAGAGAGCGCATTATTCTCGCCATGTCTTCGGGTTTTTCCCAGACGCCCGCGTACTCTCTTGGCACGGTTACGTTTTGAGTCCGATAGATCAGGGGCAGATCGTGTTCCGTAGCCCAGCGGGCGAATTCCGCGCTCGCGGCGACCATCAATTCGCCCACGATTCGCGAGGCGTCGTAATTGGGCGATTCCGGTTCGAGACGGACGATTATATCGCCGTCGCGCTCTTCGAGAGTTACTTTGCTCTCGGTCTTACGGATTATGATCGCGCCTTGATCGACGCGGTAATTTTCTCGGGCGTTCGCCATTTCGCGAGCGGCGAAAAGTTGTTCGCGGTATTTAAACGCGGGATTATCGGGAGATTCGGATCCTTCGAGGACGGCCTGGACGTCCTCGTATAGCAAATTTGCCGCGAGACGCGCTCGAGCGATTTCAGGTTCGAACGCGACGATTTCTCCGTTTTTTCCAATTTTCATGCGAAGGCAGAAGGCGGGTCTCATTTCGTTCGCCAG
>JAAUYY010000053.1 GCA_014804865.1 Desulfovibrio sp. | reverse complement strand
TCCATATCTTTGCGTGCTTTGAGAAAACGCTCGATGACCTCTTCGTTTTCGCGGGGATCGAGAGAACAGGTTATATAAGCCAGCTCCCGGTCAGGTTCGAGGAGAGGAGCGAGCGATTCGAGGATTGAAAGCTGGAGAGAGGTCAGCGCCGGGATATCCGGCGCTTTCAAACGCAAATCCGGTCGTCTGGCAAGGACGCCCGAGCCGGAGCAGGGAACGTCGGCCAGGATATTCCCCGGCCAGTAGGCCAGCGGAGGAAAAAGAGCCGACGCGCGAACCGCGCCGAGAGGCGGGAGTTTTAGCCGTTTCAGATCCGCCCGAAATTCGCGGAGCCGGGGGAGGAATGGATCGCTAGCGAGAGCGACGGGAACGCCTTCGTTGAGCAATGCCAGCGATTTTCCGCCGACTCCCGCGCAACAATCCCAGACTGGCTCCCTCCAGGCATACAGGCCAAGCTCCCGCAAGATCGCTCGCGACCCTTCGGATTGAAAAGAGAATAGCCCCTGGGCGAAAGGACTCCCCTCGCCTCTTTCCAGCAGAATGGACGGAGTTTTGCCGGGAGCGAAAACGTAGCCATTTTCGCCTAGGGCCTCCCCTGATCCGTCCGCGATTATCGCGTCAAGCTCTTTTTTTAATTCTTCCGCGCCGTTCGCGAAAGAATTAATTCTTGCGCCTGTCCAGGGACGCCGCGAGGATCGCTCCATGAGCGACGAGGCGTTTTCCTCCCCGTAAGCCGTTTTCCACAGACGCGCCAACGGCGGCGGGACGGAATGCCAAATGGCCTTGCCGCTCCATACGTCCGGCGAATATTTTTCGTACCATTCAGGGTCGCGAAGCTCGGCCAGGGAACGACAGGCGTTCCTCAATACCGCGTTAACCGTCTTCGCGGGCCCGTCCCCCAGTTTTCTTTTCGCCATGCCTACCGCTTCGTCGATGGCCGCGTAATTCGGCACGGAGTCCTGAAAAAGAATTCCGTACAATCCCATGCCCAGAATGGAGCGCATTACCCGCGACGTTTTTTCCGGGCGTTTCAGAAAGCGGTCAATTATAAAATCCAACCGAGGTTTCCGACGAAAATAGCCGTAAACGAGATCCGAGCATAAACGCCGATCCCTGATATCGAAACAGACGGCGGATAAAGTCGAATCGAGAGCCTCCTGCAGCCCGACTCCCCCCTCGACTCGCCTTATCGTCTCAAGCGCCGCGCTCCTGGCGGAAACTGTTTTTTTCATGGCTATCCTGCTCGAACAAAAAACCGCGAAGCCGACGCCTCGCGGTCGCGGGCGGCAATTTCGAGCCGCCGAAATTTCGCGGATTCAGCTATTGCTGACGCGTAAATACCATGTTTCCCTTGAAAGCCTGACACGCGGGGTCAAGCTCGTTCAGGGGCAAGGCGTCGTCGGCCAGACGGACGGTTTGATCATCGGGCCAGAGGGAGAAGTTGGGGAAGGTCTGGGACTGCGTCGCCACAATGGTATTGGGATGGAATACGGCTCCGTTCTTGCCTTCGGCGGTTACGGAATTGGTCGCAGCCTGAATAGTGATTTTGCACTGTCCGGAGGGATCGGAGATTACGACGTCATAATTGGCGCCATCCGTTCCCTGGGAGATGGTCAGCGTGCCCGCGGAATTGGAATAAGTTCCAACCAGAACGTCCTGGGCTTGCGCGTTGGCATGGAGGCCAAGGGAAAACACAAAGGCCGCCAGAATAAACAATTTTTTCATTTCGCGCTCCTCCGCGACGACTTTAGGCGCGCGGGCCGCATGGAATATTGAAGTTTTCTATTTATTTAAAGCAAAAGGGCGGATCTAGAAATCTCGCCCTGAAACCGCGACGCTGGGGCGAAAGATGGGACTTGAACCCACGGCCACCTGGGCCACAACCAGGCGCTCTACCAACTGAGCTACTTCCGCCGCGAGAAAATTATTTACATCATATCAACAAAACGCGCAAGTTTAATCTTTCAATACCTCGCTCTGGATTTAGAATCAAACTAGCGTTATGCTCAAGGAACGGCGATAAACAAAAAAACGCGCGGGCCATCGCGCCCAGTCGCCGCTTCGGAGAATAATGGACAAACTGATAATTGAAGGCGGCCGCAGACTTGAAGGCTCAATCCGAATCAGCGGCTCAAAGAACGCGGCTCTGCCTATCCTGTTCGCCGCGATACTCTGCTCGGGCGCCGCGGTCTTGCGAAATGTGCCAAAACTGCGAGATATCGCTACCACGCTGAAATTATTGCGTTCCCTGGGTTGCCAGATCGAGGAGAACGAAACGGAAATCGCTGTGGAGCCGAAGTCTCTTTCGCCAATGGCCCCTTACGATCTGGTTTGCACGATGCGCGCCAGCGTCCTATGTCTGGGCCCCCTCCTGGCCCGACTCGGCAGGGCGAAAGTGGCTCTCCCCGGCGGTTGCGCCATCGGCGCGCGTCCCGTTGATCAGCATCTCAAAGCCTTCGAAAAACTTGGCGCGCGCTTCTCCCTCGAGGAAGGCTATATCGTCGGCGAATGCGATCGACTAGAAGGCGCTCGCGTAACTTTCGATATGCCCACTGTCGGCGGCACGGAAAACGCGCTGATGGCCGCGACGCTGGCCAGGGGCGAGACTGTCCTTGAAAATTGCGCGCGCGAGCCGGAAATAGTCGATCTGGCCAATTTCCTGAACGCGTGCGGGGCAAAAATCGAAGGTCATGGCGAAAGCGTGATCCATATTCAGGGAACCGACGAGTTGCGCGGCGCGACATACTCGGTCATGTCCGATCGCATCGAAGCCGGGACTTTTCTGGTCGCGGCGGGAATTACGCGAGGAAACCTGACTCTCATCGATTGTCCCTATGACGCCCTGGAAGCGGTGATCTCCAAATTAAAACAAATGGGCATGGACATCCGCCAGACGGCGACCGGCGAAACCATAGCGAGAACGGACGATCGACTCGATTGCGCGGACATCAGCACGCAACCCTATCCCGGATTTCCTACAGATATGCAGGCGCAGGCGATGGCCCTGCTCTGTCTTTCGCGCGGCGCGGCCGTCGTGGAAGAACGCATTTTTGAAAATCGCTTCATGCACGTCCAGGAGCTTCTTCGCATGGGCGCCAATATAAGAGCGAGCGGCCGCGCCGCGGTCGTGAAAGGGGTCGATAAATTAAGCGGCGCTCCAGTGATGGCGTCCGATCTGCGAGCCAGCGCTTCTCTCGCTCTCGCGGCTTTGGCGGCCGACGGCGTTACAGAAATTTCCCGCATCTACCATCTCGATCGAGGATACGAAGCCATCGAGAAAAAGTTGAACGCGGTCGGAGCCTCAATTCGCAGGGCAAACGACAAAGATTAGCGGAAAGGCGACGCCTCCCGTCCGGGCGCGCATCTTCCNCCTCCCCTTGCCTCGAAATTGATAGCGGGCTAATATAAATAGCCTTCGCGACGCGGCTTCGAAAGATCCGTCNCCCGCGAAATCGCGCCATTAATTCGCAATAAAGGGCGGGGGTGAATATTTCCGTTCTTTTTGGCCCGTTCCGGCGCTCGCGAACAGCGGTTATTCCCCACCCCGCGGGAACGGGCGTTTTATAAGGATTATCTCTGATGGACAAGGAAAGCAGGGAAGCCCTGCAAGTGGCTAAAGAGCTTACCTGTAAATTCATCGAAACAAGGACTGTGTCCCCCGGCAATTTCGCCGAAATTTTCCCAATGATCTATCAGGTCGTCGCTCGCGCGATCCGCGAAAGCGGCGACGCGGTCGAGCGGGGAGACGAAGAGAATTGAACGCGTCCGCCAACCCCGTGGGGACTATGTTTGGCAAGATCGCCGGAGTCTATGATCTTCTCAATCATCTTTTGAGCTTTGGCATCGATCGCTATTGGCGCCGCGAACTGGTCGCTCTCGCTTTCTGGGATAAAAAAAGTCCAATATTCGATCTCGCGACCGGCACCCTTGACGTGGCAGTCGCTCTCCATAACCGCTTTCCCGAGGCCATCGTCGCGGGAATAGACTTTTGCCCGGAAATGTTGCGCGAAGGCTTGCCCAAGCTAAAAAAGGCCGAAATCGAAAATCGCGTTTTCCCCTGCGCCGGAGACGCGCTTGCCATACCCGCGAAAAACGAAAGTTGCTCCAGTCTGACCATGGCCTTCGGCATCAGGAATATTCCCGATCGCGGGCGAGCCTTTCGCGAGATGCTTCGCGTTCTCGTACCCGGAGGCAGGGCTTGCATCCTGGAATTTAGCTCCGGACAAGAACGCGTATGGGGAGGAATCTACAACTTTTATCTGGATAAAATCCTGCCGCGCGTCGGTCGCCTCGTATCTCGCGATAAAGGCGCCTACTCCTATCTCGCGGAAACAATTCGCTTGTTTCCCTCCGCGGATAAAATGGCGCGAGAGCTAGACGAAGCGGGTTTCGAAAAAGTCGGCTATCGAAAACTGACTAGCGGCGTGGTCTGTTTGCACTGGGGAGAGAAACCAAAGCGCCAAGTTTGAGTTTTTTCAGGGGCGNCCCGCTACGAGCGGCGAGAATGAGCCAAAAAACGCCTTTTTGGCGAATGATCTTCTTCATAACCGTTTGAAAAACGGATATNAAGACATATTCTTAAACCGAGTTCCGACGCCCTATGTCAAATCGCGCTTGAAGCGACTCCCGCGGNGACGCGNTCGCTGTCCATTCGCGCGAGTCGCGCTTTTCACACGACAAGGCGACAAGCCCAAGGGACAGCCTTTGCCTGGCAAGCCAGCCTCGCGACAATTTCGCTGGCGCCTATGCCACACAAAGCCGCGGAAGGGGAACGGGAAATTTCACTCCGACTCGTTATAAAAATTTCTGGAGCTTCGTCCTATGATTAATATGCAAGACCTTCTGTCCCGCCGAAAGAAGCTGGCGGTAATCGGCCTGGGCTATGTCGGACTTCCTCTCGCCGCCGCCTTCGCTCGGGAGATGGATGTAATTGGCTACGACTCGAACGCTCGAAGAATCGAGGAACTGAAAGAGGGCAAGGATCATACGAGAGAAGTTTCCGAAAAAACGCTCGCCCAGACAACGATTAACTATTCCGCCGATCCCGCCGTTCTCCGCGAGGCGTCAGTAATTATCGTCGCCGTGCCTACGCCCATCGACCGGCATCGTTCGCCAGACTTGCGCCCAGTGCTATCGGCCACGGAGACCGTTGGCAAGAATCTGCGCGAGGGTTGCGTAATCGTTTACGAATCCACAGTCTATCCTGGACTTACCGAGGAAAAATGCCTGCCTATTCTCGAGCGCGAATCGGGCCTAAAACTGAACCGCGGCTTTTACCTTGGCTATTCGCCNGAAAGAATCAACCCCGGCGATAGAATCCACACTCTCGCCACAATCAAGAAGATCGTCTCCGCGTCGAGCCCCGAGGCGCTCGAATTTATCGCCGAGTTATACGGTTCCGTCGTTCAAGCGGGCGTTCACAAGGCCTCTTCCATAAAGGTCGCGGAAGCCGCGAAGGTAATCGAAAACACTCANCGCGATTTGAATATCGCCCTGATGAACGAATTGTCCATAATTTTTGAGGAAATGGGCATCGATACCCTCGAAGTTCTGGAGGCCGCGGGGACAAAGTGGAATTTCCTCCCTTTCAGACCCGGCCTCGTCGGCGGACATTGCATTGGCGTCGATCCCTATTATCTGACATTCAAGGCCGAGGAACTCGGCTTTCATCCCGAAGTCATCCTGGCCGGCCGCCGCGTCAATGATAGAATGGGCAAGTATTTGGCGGAAATGACCGTAAAGAATCTTATAAGACAGGGCAACCGAATCGACGGTTGCCGAGTCGGCGTTCTGGGGCTTACCTTCAAGGAAAATGTGCCCGACCTTCGCAATACGCGCGTAATCGATGTGATTTCGGAACTTAAAGACTACGGAGCGGAAATATTGATTAATGATCCNGAGGCGAATCCCGACGAAGCCCTGGCCGAATACGGCGTCCGACTTTCGCCCCTCGATGATTTCGTNGANCTTGACGCGGTCGTTCTCGCGGTCGGGCACGACGCGTACAAGACATTCGACGCGGAAACCATAAAAAGATTTTTCCGCGATCCCGCCAAAGGCGCGTTTATCGACGCGAAGGGAGTCCTCGATCCCGACAAGGCGCGAATTTCCGGCGTCCGTTACTGGCGCTTATAAAGGTTGTTTCCTTGTCTATTCTCGTCTGCGCTTCCACCGGAAAGGAACTGTCGGCCCTCGCGCCNTCATTATTTCCAGATCCGGACAAGATTCCCGAGATGACTCCCATGCTCGCCGAAGGCAAGCGAGGGCGCCTCGTTTTTGTCAATACGGGGGTAGGACCTCTCAACGCCGCTCTCGCCGTCGGGCTCGCCCTTGGAATGACCTTCGACAGGGAAAANAACGTTTCGGGCATCGACGCGATCCTCTGCGCAGGACTCGCCGGAGCCTACGATCTGGTCAAGACTCCCCTGCGCTCCCTCTGGNTCGTAACCGAAGAAATATGGCCGGAATACGGCCTTAACGACGGCTCCGACGTAACGGCCCGCGCTTTCAGTTTCCCGCTCTGGAAAAAGGAGGACGAGGACATTTACGACCGAGTTAAACTTTCCGGAGTTTCCGACCTGGCGCGCAAGTCTTTTGAGGAAGGCAAGCCGTGGGGCTCCTGTCGCTCGATAACAGTCGCGGGAGTAAGCGCGAGCTTCGTTCGCAGGGAAAAGCTCTTTAATAAATTTGGCGCGGAGCTGGAAAACATGGAGGGTTTCGCCGTCGCCTACGCCGCCGCGAGAGCCGAGATTCCCTGCTCCGAAGTGCGCTCTATTTCCAACAAAATCGGGCCGCGAAGCAAAAATGAAAAAGACTTCGACGGCGCCTTGCGCTCGCTCGGCGATGTGTTGCCCACATTGAACCTGATATAAACATGCCTATGTCGCGAATTAATTTCCAAGACTGGATAGCAACCGAGGCGCCTCGAGCGGAGAAGGCTCTTGACGACGCGCTCGCCCTTGTTCCATCGCCCTGTCGACCGATCGCCTCCCATATTCTGAAGGCTGGCGGCAAACGTCTGCGCCCACTCCTGGTCATAGCTTTCGCCCGTCTTTTGGGATACGACGACGATGACGCGTACCCATTGGCGGCGAGTCTTGAATTATTGCACGCGGCGACGCTTCTGCACGACGATATCCTGGACAAGGCCACCAGTCGTCGCGGACATCCAGCGGCGCACGCCGTTTTTGGCGAAACAAAGGCTATTCTCGCGGGGGACGCCATGCTCGCGACCGGAAATCGGATAGCCGCGTCCTACGGCTCGCCGGAGATCGCGGAGCGTTACGCCCAGGCCACAGCTCTAACGGCGTCGGGGGAAATCCTCGAAATGGACTCCCTGGGCAATCCGAATCAGACTCATGGGCAATATCTTGAAATCGCCATGAACAAGACCGCCGCTCTCATCGCCGGGGCCTGCGTCATCGGCGCCGCTTTGGCGAGAGGGAGCGCGGAACAAAAAAGCGCGGCGCGGGCTTACGGAGAAAACGCCGGTCTGGCCTTCCAGATTGTCGATGACGCGCTGGATTTCGCCCCTCAATCGCAGACGGGAAAACCCCGGGGCGGCGATTTGCGCGAGGGCAAGCTCACGCCTCCGATACGTTTGTTTCGGGAGAGTCTCGACGAGAATGATCGGCGCGAATTCGACAAGGCTTTCGAAAAGGGAGAATTTTCCCCCCGATACTTCGAAGATCTCGTCGTCGCCATTGAAAAATTTACCCCCCAGACGCTAAACATGGCCAACGAAAGAATAGCCGTCGCCAAACTCGCCTTGCGCGATATGCCGGAGCGGGACGAAAAGATCGTCCTAGAGCAGATGGCGGACTACATTGCCGCGAGACATAAATAATCGGAGCCGTCATGCTTTTTCGCATAGAAGTAGGCGCGACAAACGCGGCGGACGACGCAGCCGGTCGTCGCGTAACAAAACGCGTTAACGATTTTCTGAATATACCCCTCGCCCGATGCGGCGTAGTCAAAGTTTTTACCATAGACGGTCTATCGCGCGAAGAGGTCGAAGAGCTGATCGCGAAAGCGATACTGCATGATCCGATCCTGCGCGAGGCGGCCATTTCCCGACTTCCTCTCCCCTCGCCGCCGCCCCAATGGTTTTGCGAAGTCGCCTATCGACCGGGAGTGACGGACAACGAGGGGAAGACCGCGTCCGAAGCCGCGTCCATAGCCCTAAATCCGCCTAAGGGAGCCCCCGCTGTTTACACCTCCGTTCAGTACAGACTATGGGAAGATCCTGAAAAACCCCTCGTTCGCGAAACCGTCGAAAAAATCTGTCGAGATCTCCTCTGCAACGAGCTCATTCAATATTTTCGCGTTAAGAGCTTGCGCGAATGGATTGACGACGGCGGCTTCGAGCCAAAGTCTTCGAAGGCGAACGGCGGAGCCATCGATCGCGTGGAGACAATCGATCTGAACGAGCTCGACGACGCCGGGCTAACGAACTTGAGTCGAGCCAATACCTGGGCGCTAAATCTCGAGGAGATGAAAAAAATCCGCGATTATTTCAATCGACCGGAAACCGAAAAAGCCAGAGCGCGGGCTGGACTCTCAAGAAATCCGACGGACGTCGAGCTGGAAGCTCTCGCCCAGACCTGGTCGGAGCATTGCAAGCATAAAATATTCGCCTCCCGCGCGACATATCTGGATCAGGCGTCGGGACGCCTGGAGACAATTGACAGTCTATATAAAACCTGCGTTCAGGAGCCGACGGCTATCCTGCGCGCCAGACGCGGCGAAAACGATTATTGTCACTCCGTATTCAAGGACAACGCGGGCGTCATAGCCTTTATCGGAGACTACGACGCCTGCGTAAAAGTCGAAACGCACAACAGCCCTTCCGCCCTTGATCCATACGGCGGGGCGCTGACCGGAATTGTCGGCGTAAATCGCGATCCATTGGGAACGGGAATGGGCGCGGAACTGGTCTGCAACATGGACGTATTCTGTTTCGCGTCGCCATTTTTCGCGGGAGAACTTCCCCCGCGCCTCTTGCATCCGCGCAGGATCCTCGACGGCGTGCGCCAGGGCATCGAAGACGGAGGCAACAAGAGCGGCATTCCGACCGTCAACGGATCGATAGTTTTCGATGAACGCTATTTGGGAAAACCTCTCGTTTTCTGCGGAACAGTCGGTTTGTTGCCCGCCCGCGTCTGCGGCCACCCTGGTTACGAAAAAGCCGCCGAAGTCGGCGACGTTATCGTCATGGTCGGGGGACGCATAGGCAAAGACGGCATTCACGGCGCGACTTTTTCCTCCGAAGAGCTCCATGAAGGTTCGCCCGCGACCGCCGTGCAAATAGGCGATCCCATAACCCAGCGCAAAATGTACGATTTTATAATGACCGCCCGCGACGCTTGCCTGTATCATTCCATTACGGACAACGGCGCGGGGGGCTTGTCGTCGTCCGTAGGCGAGATGGCCGAGGACACGGGCGGATGCGTTCTCATGCTGGACAAGGCTCCGCTAAAATACGACGGATTGCGCCCTTGGGAAATTCTGGTCTCCGAGGCGCAGGAACGCATGACGCTCGCCGTGCCTTCCGAGAAGCTTGACGAATTTCTCTCCCTGGCAAAAAGCATGGATGTCGAGGCGACGCCCCTTGGGCATTTCACGGATTCGGGCTTCTTCGATGTTCGCTACAAGGGGAAGCCGGCCGCGCTTCTTTCCATGGACTTTCTGCATCATGGCAATCCGCGTCTAAAACTTGACGCCGTCTGGCTCGCGCCAAATCCGGAAAAATTCGAATACGCGCCGAATCTGGATGTCTCCGCGCAGAACGAATTTTTAAAAACCATGCTCGGCAGGTTAAACATCTGTTCCAAGGAAAGCATCGTCCGCCAATACGATCACGAAGTGCGCGGCGGAAGCGTCGTCAAGCCGCTGACCGGCGTTAAACGCGACGGGCCTACGGACGCCGCGATAATCCGACCGCTGGCGCAATCCGACGCGGGACTAGTTTTAGCGCATGGCATTTGTCCGCGTTATAGCGATTACGACACATACTGGATGATGGCCAACGCCATTGACGAGGCTATTCGCAACGCCGTCGCGGTTGGCGCGGATCCAGACGCTNTCGCGGGCGTGGACAATTTCTGCTGGCCAGATCCCGTCTATGGCCCGCAAAACGAGGANGGTCGNTACAAAATGGCCCAGCTCGTCCGCGCTTGTCGCGCTCTTCGCCAATTTTCTCTCGCCTACGGCGTTCCATGCGTTTCCGGCAAGGACTCCATGAAAAACGATTATCTTGGCGACGGGAAAAAAATTTCCATTCCGCCCACTGTCCTGTTTTCCGTTCTCGGCGTAATAGACAATGTTACGCGGGCGCAAACTTCCGATTTCAAGAAACCGGGCGATTATATATATCTGCTAGGCCCGACCTGGAAAGAGCTGGGAGCGAGCGAAGCGGCCAATCAGCTGGGCGTCCGCGGCGGCAAAATCCCCAGAGTAAACGCTACGCAGGCTTTGCCCCGCTATCGCGCGCTTTCCGCGTTAATCAAACAGAAAGCGATCTCCGCTTGTCACGACTGCTCCGACGGAGGTCTGGCCGTCGCTTTGGCCGAAATGTGCGTCGGCGGTCGTCTGGGATGCGCTGTCGAGCTTGACAAGGTCGCGATCTTTGAGCCCATGAATCCCTTTGAAATCATGTATTCGGAATCGGCGAGCCGACACCTGGCGACCGCGAGTCCTGAACTGGCTTCGTTGCTTGACGCCCTTGGCATGTGGCAACTTTGCCGCAAAATTGGCGTCGTTACCGAAGAGCCGCGCGCGCGCCTGACCTGGAAGGGCGAGCGAATAGTCGACGCGCCCGTCGAGGAGCTGGCGATCGCCTTTAAAAAGACGCTGGAATGGTAGCAAAAAAATTTTTAATTTTTTTAAAAAAACCGCCGCAAAACGAGGACATGAAGGCGTTAAGGCGAGAGGAAAAGTCTCGCCTTTTCGCGTTTTCTCGCGATAAAGCGAAGAGTAGCGGGCAATTTTAAAACTTCTAACATTTTATGGAGATTGAAATGAACAGCTGGGAAGCTTCAATGAATGAAGACAAAGAAAAAAAGATGGGCGAGTTCCGAGAAAAACTTAAAGACAGCCTCCAAAATAGCAAATCGAATCTCGCGGCAGGCGGCGCGGGCTTCGCGGATCTACTGCGAGAACTTTTAATCGCCAACGGCTACGCTATTCGGGAAACGCCAAACTGGCCCAAGCGAGACGCGGCTTTAGTAGCCGAGCGTCGCTCGCCTTTCGGAAATATGGAGAAACTTGTTGTCAAAATAAGAACCGACAAGGGTCGGCGCGACGACGACTACGTATCAAGTCTCATAAACGCCAGAGACTCTGATCCGGCGCTCGCCGGCCATAAGGGAATTTTCATTACGACTACGGATCACATACTCCCTGACGCTCAAGCTCTGGCGCAAGACAATAATATGGAGACATGGACAATTTCGCGACTTGTCGACCTCATTGTTGAATCCCTGGACAAGCTGGCGCCCTCTATGAAAGAAAAACTGGGGATCTACTCTGTTCCTGTAGTCTTCTTTTATTAACTAGAGCGAATTAACTCAAAAAAAGCCGCCCGTTCTTCTAGCGACGGGCGGCTTTATAATTTTATTATATCCTGCCTAATCCTGCCATTCTCTTCCGTCATAGCGGATCAGCTCGGTGAGACGCCGCGCTCCCGCTCTCTCGCATGGCGCCGCGAGCGCCGCTTCTCTTGTCGCTCCGCGGCACTGCATGATCTCTTCCTTATAACGAATAAGTCCTGTGTATTGTCCATTGGCGCCCGGACGCAGTTCCGTCGATACATTATGCGTGTCGACATTCATATAGGTCGCGACCCACTCCGAGCCGACTTTCTTTACTTCCTTATGCGCCTTGTTCGGAAGCAACGTGCGCGCGGACTGCGCGACCAACTGATTCGCCTTCTGATCCAGCGCGGCCTTTACCTCGGCTTCGGATTTCGCGCCTTTTTTAGCCTTGCTTGTCGTTTTGGTCGCCTTCTTGGGCGCGGAGGACTCGGGGGCGGCTTGCTCTATCTGAACGGCTGGCTCCGTCGGCGTCGCGGCGTTCGCTTCTTCGGTCTGCGTAACGGAGCTTTCGTCATCTCCAAAGCCCATCCAGGCGCACCCGGCGTTAAAAAGACTGAACATAGCCAGCATAGCCAATACTTTTTTCATCCATTTCTCCTTTGGAACGTTTCGAACTAACGAGCGATCATCGCGATTTCGCGACCGGATCGCATGGAAAAGAAAGCGGCCTGACGCCGCGATATTTCGTAAAAATCAGATTACCCCGATCCCGCCCCAAAAACAATTTAAAAAATCGAAAAAAAATGGCCGGGTCATTGACCCGGCCAAATACGTTTATAGCTTGTCTTTATTCGAAGGAGATCTCGACGCGACGGTTCATGTAGCGGCCTTCTTCGGTATGGTTGTCATACTTGAAGGACTTGCCGCAACCGATCGCCGTCATGCGGCTGGCCGGAATACCCTGCTTTTCGAGGTAAGCCTTGACCGCGTTAGCGCGATTCTGGGACAGAACCTTATTGTAGGCGTCGGAGCCAATATAGTCGGTCCAGCCCTTGAGGATTACCTGCTTGTTGGGATTGGCCTTGATGAGCGTGGCGGCTTCGTCAAGTATTCCCTGAGCCTTGCTGTCAAGAGCGTAGGAATTGAAGGCGAAATGGACGCCGCGCAGGACGATTACGTCTTCTTCCTTGCAGAATACATCGAGCACGAAACGTTCGACGGCCGCGTCGCTGGTGGCCAGCTCTTCGCCTCTAACGACGACCGTGTCGGGATTCAGGGAAGCGACTTCCTTGATGATGGCTTCGCCCTGGGCGTTGTCGGCCAGAGAAATGATATGGATTACGCGATCGCGCTGGCTGGCGTAAAGCTGGCGAGCTACGTCCGCGAGATTGGCGCCGCGGTTGTTGTCGCCGTCAGTCACGAGAATGATCGCGGAGGGAGACTGCATACTGGAAATAAACGGCTCGTATTCCTGCAGTCCGGTGCCCATGCCGGTCATGCGGCCAAAAATCTGGAAGCCGCTCTTAAGCTTGTCGATACCGGCGCTCATCGCGGAACGATCCCAGGGGCCCTGCTGAATGATAACTCCGTTGGGAGTAATTGTATGCAGGCCGCCGTTGTAATCGAGCGCGGGAATCGCGGAGTTTACGCGCTGCAAGACATTTTTCGCTACGATTACCTTGTCCTGTTTGAGCTGTTGATTTTCTTGTTGCAGTTAGTAGGCATGGCGGCCATCGCCGTTACGGCGAAACTAAAGACAAGGGCGACCGCGAGCGCCAGATACCGCAGAGATTTCATAAAGCCTCCCAAAAACGTTAATAAATAAAAAAGCAAAACTCCGCCCTCACGAAAGGGCTCCGCGCCATTCCGCAACCCA
The DNA here is from genome assembly GCA_014804865.1 of Desulfovibrio sp. Next base: position 1,655 of record JAAUYY010000053.1, on the reverse strand, counting down.
TCTCCAGCATATAACGCGGACTTTTTTTCAATACCTATCTTTGAAAAAAATCGCAAGACATATCAACGAGCTTTTATCAAAATTTAATAAAAATTTTTGAAATTTAACGTTATAAATATTTCAATGTTTATTATATTTTGTCCAACTCAAACTCCGTCGCAGCTCTCGATAATATCCGCGCTCCCCTTCGCCAAATTATATCGAGTCCTTCGCGTGGACATTCCCGCCCCTTTTTGATTAAATGTCGCGAGATATATAGGAGCGTCAAATCGTCGTAATATCGAGTCGCGCGCAGCGAAGTAAATTCGCGTCGCGGCGATTTCGCCGACGCGCTCGCGGCGCGAGCGGCCATAGAGCGTTGGAAACTTCGTCTCGCGCTCCCCGATAAACCCTGGGCGCTTTAAATACCGCGAATATTGTCATTAGCCGCCCGCTATAAAAATTAATGTCGAACGTTCAATTTTATAAATTTAGTCCGGCCGGAAACGACACGCTCTTTCTCGTCGCCGACTTGCGCGGGAAAATTTCGCCCTTATGCAAGGCCGCGCTTTCCGTCGTCGGATCCGAGCAGGCCGCGGTAGTCGATCTCGATAAGAGAGTCGTTCGCATGGCGGGGGACGAGTTTTGCGTAAACGCCGCCCGAGCCTTCGCGGCGCTCCTCGATTATGTCGGCGAGGCGCCTGAAGAGGACCGCGACGACGCGAAAATCTACTCCGCGTCCATGTCGGGCTACGACGGTCCGCTCGCGCTCTCGGTTCGAGGCGCGGTTCCGGACTGGGTAGCCTCCGTAGCCTTCCGCCCGCGAGCCGCCATAATCGAGCGCGGGGAAGGAAGCCTCGCCGATCTCCCCGGCATAAGCCATTTTCTGATTGAAACTCGCGAATTTCCCGCCCAGGCGCGGGCGCGCGAGCAAGCCTTCGCTATCGCCGACGAACTGAAATTCGCGTCGCGTCCCGCGTGGGGCGTCTCGTGGCTTCGCGAGAAAGACGGTCTTTGCGAAATTATGCCTTTTGTCGTCTGCCCGGGGGCGGGCACCCAAGTATTTGAGACATCCTGCGGCTCGGCCTCCCTCGCGCTGGCGCTGACCCTAAAGCGCGAAAAAACTCGCGTCCTCCAGCCCTCGGGCGATATTCTTGACGTAACTCTCTCCGACGACGGAATGGCGATCGTGGAGGGGCCCGTCGCGCTCAAGGCGACCGGCTTAGCCTATCTCTGATCAACTATGGCCGCTCTTCGCGAAGGCGTCTCCACAGGAACATGCGCCGCGGCAGCGGCGATGGCCGCGGTTGAACTGGCCGCCTTCGGCGACCTCCCCCCGCTGGCTCTGGCGCCGCTTCCGCCTTTCAAGGCTGGCAAACCCGCGTCCTTTCTTCCTGTCCCTATCGATTCCGGAGCTTTGCGACCCGCCGCCGCGAATACGCCTCCCGGCCTGGACTATCCCCTCGCGCGGGCTAACGTCGTAAAGGACGGCGGCGACGACCCGGACGCGACTCACGGAGCCGCGATCAGCGCGACCTTGCGACAGGTTCTTGATCCCTCGCTCGCGAAACCCAACGCCGGGCGCCGCGGCGACCTTTTTCTTTACGGCGGCGAAGGAGTCGGCGTAGCGACGCGCTCCGGACTGCCGATCGCCGTCGGCGAAGCGGCGATCAACC
>JAAUYY010000052.1 GCA_014804865.1 Desulfovibrio sp. | reverse complement strand
TCTCCGTAAAGACCGCGAGAGCGTTTAATTATGCTGGGAAAATTCAGATTGGGCACGACCCAAAGACAGCCCTTTTTTATTTCGTAGCGCGTGGCGAGCAAAGTGGCGGCGGAGAAGCCCCCCGGCTCGTCTCCCTGGATGCCTCCGACTATCAAGACCGCTTCGTCGCCGGAGCCGAGTTTGAACGTGTTAAAATCGAGAGGGAAGGCGAAAAGACTGGCGGGCGAAAAAATAACCGCGAAGTAAAATAGAGGGAGAAGAGCGGTTATGAAAATTAATTTCCGGCGCCTCAAAGAGAAGCGCCGGAGAAAGAAGGGGGTTGAAAACATTTTAAAGATTTAACTCGTTCGGGCTTACGGCTTTACGTTAGGCTTATAACCCAGATCCTCGATAGCGCCCATAATAATGTCCAGAGCGATGGGCTTTTCCTTGTCCACCTCTTCCCAATGCAGTTCTTTCGCGTTCAGATCCGCCTTGGCGTCCTTTACGCCGGGAATGGCCTTAACCGCTTTTTCAACGGCGTTCTTGCAATTTTCGCAATGCATGCCGTCTACGTTTATAGTAGGCATCTTCCTCTCCTTTAAAGATTGATTTAAGGAACGGATTGTTCTATAGCGCCAGTTATGAAATTATCAGGTCGACCGCGGACGCTTTTATAACCATATTATTCATAATACAGGGATCGCGAGAAAATTGCAATTTTAATATTTTCCAGTTTTTAAAATTCCCGGGAGAAGAGGAAGCGGAATGTCAGAAAGCAAAGAGAACGCCTCAGAACGCGTATTAAATTACGATATCGGCGGAATGCATTGCGCCGCCTGCTCGTCGCGAATCGAAAGAGTACTTTCAAAAATGCCCGGAGTCGAGAAGGCTTCCGTGAATCTAGCCTCCGCGAAGGCCCGCGTCTGGCCGACAAGCGACGCGGCTCCCGCCCTGGAAAAGGACATAATGGCGAAGGTGGCGTCTATCGGCTTTACCGCTGCGCCAGCCAACGATGTCTCCGAAGAGGAGGAATACGAAAAATCGAAAAACAAGGCCGCTGAAGAACGCGCGAAGAGGTTGCGCAGACTCGCGCCCATGATCATTTTCAGCGTTCCGCTTCTTCTCGTTTCCATGGGGCATATGGCGGGAATGCCTCTTCCAGCCTGGCTGGAACCGTATGAGAATCCAAAGGGTTATATTCTAGTCCAACTTCTTCTTACCCTGCCGGTCATCTGGTTTGGGCGTCATTTTTATTATGACGGGTTCGCCGCTCTCGCCCGACGCGCGCCCAATATGGATAGTCTGGTCGCCGTAGGCACGGGAGCGGCCTTTGTCTATAGCCTTGTTAATTCAATACTCGGGCTGGGAGGAAACGATCCTGTTCAGCGATCCATGAACCTTTATTACGAATCCTGCGCGGTTCTCCTAACCATGATCGAGATTGGCCAATTTTTGGAATTCGCCGCGCGCAGAAAGGCTGGAGACGCCATGGGCGCGCTTTTAAGTCTCGCGCCCGAATCCGCTTTGCTCGCTCGCGAGAATGATCAGCCAGAGGAAGTCCCGCTTTCGGCTGTAAAAACCGGCGACAGGCTTATTGTTCGCCCGGGCAGTCGCGTTCCGGTTGACGGGGCGATCATCGACGGCTATTCAGCCATAGATTTGTCCCTGCTCACTGGCGAATCCATTCCCGAGGCCGTAGCTCCGGGCGACAAAGTCGTCGCCGGAAGTCTGAACGGCGAGGGCTCTCTCCTCATCGAGGCATTAGCCGTCGGCCAAAATACAAAATTAAGCCGGATCATCAAGTTGGTGCGCGAAGCTCAAGGCTCCAAGGCGCCCATCGCCAGACTCGCGGATAGGGTAAGCTATTATTTTGTGCCCGCTGTCATGTTATTCGCTGTTCTCTCCGCCGCCGCCTGGCTTCTTTTTAGCCGCGAACCATATACGGTCGCGCTGACCGTATTTGTCGCCATCCTCGTCATGGCTTGTCCTTGCGCCATGGGCCTCGCCACTCCTATGTCAATCATGGTCGGAACAGGACGCGGCGCCCGGCTCGGAGTTCTCGTAAAAAACGGCGCCGCGCTGGAACAGGCCGGAAGGATTAAAATTCTCTGCGTCGATAAGACTGGCACGCTGACTTTGGGAAAACCCGCGCTTACGGCTATCATCCCTTTGGNAGGCGAAGACAAAAAACTGACGGACAAAGGACTCCTGCTCTCGCTGGCTAGCGCCCTGGAAGGACGCAGCGAACACCCCCTGGGTCTCGCTATTATCGAAGCCGCCAAAAAGGAAAATCGTCCATTTGGCAATGTCATAAGCGTAAATGTTAGCCCCGGGCTCGGAATAATGGGCGAAGTCAGTTTCGAGAACGCGAATTACATTATCGGCATCGGCAACGAGGCTTTCGCGAAGGAAAAAGGCGTCGAAATCGACGCCGACACCGAGAAAAAACTCGCGGAGCTGGCGGACGAAGGCCAGACGCCCCTGCTCATGTTTTTCCAATCCGCGGAAGCGGAGACGAGACTCGCGGCCATTTTCGCCCTCGCCGATCAGTTAAGGCCAGAAACGCCCGAAGTCGTCGCGAAATTAAAGAAACTTGGCGTTCGTCCCATAATGCTGACGGGCGACAATGAAAGAACCGCCCGAGCCATGGCGAAAGCCGCGGGAATAGAGGAATTCGAGGCCAGAATGCTCCCCGCGCAAAAAGCCTACTTTATCGGCAAAATGCGCGAGGCCGGCGAGATCGTCGGAATGGTCGGCGACGGCTTGAACGACGCTCCGGCCCTCGCTCTCGCGGATGTCGGCTTCGCGGTCGGCGACGGCGTCGATGTCTCTGCCGAAGCCGGAGACATCGTGCTGATGCGCGGAGGCATGCGAGCGGCGCTTACCGCCCTCGAACTTTCCCGGGCGTCGATGCGCAATATCAAGGAAAACCTTGGCTGGGCTTTTGGCTACAATATTTTGGGACTGCCTATCGCCGCTGGCCTTCTGTACGCCTTCGGCGGCCCGATGCTGTCGCCAATGCTAGCCGGCATGGCGATGGCCCTATCGTCCTTCTCCGTGGTCTCGAACGCTTTGCGTCTGAATCGATTCGGAAAGAACAAGAAGGAAGCTAGCAAATAGGCCTGGAGATTACCCTTTTTCGGCGAGGCGCGTCGCTGTCCATTCGCGTCAGGCGTTTCAGGCGACAACTTAAACAGTCCTTTCAGGACTGGCCTTTGGCTGCCTCAAGCTCGCCCGGGAATAATTTCGCCGAAGTCTTCGCGGGGCATAACCGCCATAGCGCGTTGGGGATTTCCGCTCGCGGCGCGCTAAATAACGCCTAATTGGCCAACCCGCTTTCTTTAATAATCTGGCGACAAAGCTGGCTCTTATTAAGGGTATAAAGATGAACGCCAGGAGCGCCAAGCTCGATGAGCTTGCGGATCATATCGACCGCGATTTTCGCGCCTTCCTCCCTTACCGCCTCCGCCCCTCCCTTGGCGCTGGCCTCTTCGAGGCGCAGATATAATTTGGGAGGAATATGAGCGCCGCAGAGCGATAGCACCCGTTTTAAGGATTCAAAACTTTGAATAGAGATGATCCCGGGGATAATTGGGGCATCGACGCCGCGCTGTTTGAGATTATCGACCAGATCTACATATTCGCGAACGTCAAAGAAAAGCTGGGTAATGGCAAAGTCCGCGCCAGCCGCCATTTTCTCAGCGGTCCATTTTCGGTCGTCCGAGAAGGTCGGCGATTCTGGATGGGGATAGGGATAAACGGCCACTCCCGCGTCCATATCCGGAAATTGATTCTTCAAGAAACGAAGGAGATCGGAGGCGTTGCGAAAACGGGCGTTTTCGGGACTCCACGAGCCGTCCTCGGGATAATCCCCGCGCAAGGCTAAAATGTTTCGCGCTCCGTTTTCCCGCAAGCCGTTTACAAAATCTGTTATCCCTTTTTCATCGGCGCCCACGCAAGTTAGATGCGCCATCGCCGTCAGCCCGCGCCGTCCGATTTCCGCGGTTACTTCTAGCGTCTTGTCGCGCTTCTTTCCTCCCGCGCCGTAGGTGACGGACGCGAATAAGGGTTTCAATCGCGCGAGATCATCCACAGTCGCGTAAAATGTATCTAGCGCTACGGGATCCGAGGGCGGAAAAAATTCCACTGAAAAAAAAGGCTTTTCCGACTTCCTGATAAGTTCCCCAATTCGCATACTATAATCTCTCCGTTTTCGAATTATCATTTTTTTATATGAGTATATCGAGATTTATTGATAAGTCAAGGTTGCCAAAAAGAAGCAGGGCATCTATAATTGTCATATTATTTTTGGAAACGAAGTTGGCGATTTTTTTCAATTTAATTTAATGGCGTTCCGGTAGCCCCCATTAAAATATCCGACCGCTAACAACTTTATTGAAAGCGCCGCGCTATTGCGCGTAAAAACGCGTTTTTCGCGCCCGCCCGAGCGGCCATTTTATCGGCATGGAGACGGACGTTTATCGGTTTGCGAGCGCGGATAATGGAGCGATAAAGGCGGGAGTTATAGCGGCGAGCTTATGATAGCCTAACGCATAACTACCAAGCGAAAGCGCGAGGAGTATAAAGCGATCGCTTCCAGTTACGGCGTCTTCTGGAGCGCAGATCGACGAAAGGCGGTTAAGGGCGTTAGAATCTCCGCGAAGTCGCTCGGAAAATTTTCGAGCGCTTGTTTAACAAAATTTTTCAGACTAACAGAAAACGTTTTTTGCTCGCGATTGGCTACGAAAATCATAGTAAAAAAATTATCAACGCTTTCGAGTGTATATATTTAAATAATATCTTTTCTAATATACATTATAATCTAATATGGAATAATTTTATGGAATAAAACGCCATAAGAATCCCGGGAGGATTATAAATACATGGAAAACGATAAAAAAGTTTAATCGCATATAATAAATTTATTATTATATCTAATATGATGATTCTATTAATATATACTCAGTAAGTTTTAAAAAGCTCTTGGGCAAGCTGCGATACTAAATTTATTTTAAAGTAAAATGGATTTTCAGTATATACCATGTTTAAGAACAAATTTTTAAACTAAAAATTAAGTCTAACTCTTTATACAAATCTGTTCGATTACAGATCATGATTAGGCAATTACGGGTCGATTATCATATCTAGTCATTCGAGGATTGCTAAAAAGCGCGTTATACGTTATCAAAAGTTGCCGCTAAAATAATAATAAAACGCAATAGAACGAAGTTTGCGCCTATTGAAGAAATATCATAGATATACCCGTTTATTCGGCGGCAAAAATATTATGAGAAAATTCGCCGAATGCCTTTTTATCGCGTTTCAGTTGTCGCTGGCTACGCTCGCGTTCGCGAAGAGCGAAGCGTCTCCGCCATTGCCCTCGATAACCTTGAGAGACTCAAAAAGCGAAGTCGACGGCGGGCGATTTGGGCTGGACAGCATAGGGAGGGCGCGCTGGATNGAGCTCNANTCGGGACTTGATTTTTGCGAATTTCGCTTGAATTCCGACGAATCCAAAATTACCGCTTTGCGTATAGATCCCCAAAAATTTGATTTTTTCCTTGGAGCAAGCTCCCAGGATGGTCGCGAGCCGCGCAGCCTCGATAAATGGGCGGCCGATTACAATCTGGCGGCGGCCATTAACGCGAGCATGTATCTTCCTGACAATCGCACNAGCACTGGGTATATGCGCTCCGGCGAGTACGTCAATCAGGGACGCGTNATGGATCGGTTCGGAGCCTTTTTTGTCGCTTCGCCCAAAAAAGCTGGAATACCTCGCGCGGCGATTATTGACAAAGATCTTCCTGATTGGCGCGAAAGACTGGAAGATTACGATATTGTCGTGCAGAATTATCGAATGATCAACGCGAATCGTCGCATTCTCTGGTCGCCCGGGGGGCCGCTCTACGCTATTTCGGCCATAGCCCAGGACGGAGACGGCAAGATTCTCTTTCTCCATTCGCGAACGCCAGTCGAAGCTTATAGCTTCGCTCAGCATATTCTCCATCTGCCCATCGACGTCAGAGCCGTCATGTATGTCGAAGGGGGAGCTCAAGCGGGACTGCTTATCAATTCGGGCGCCATAAAACGCGAGCTGGGCGCTCCGCACGCGCCTTCTTTCCTCGCGACAGGCGCGTTAAAAGCCGCTTTGCCAAATATTATTGGCGTCAAGCAAAATAATCGTTAGCGAAGCTTCCCGCTCTTTACATTTTAATTTTATTTCTATACTATTTATCGCGTGTGAAACTGGGTCTTCCATATGTCGGAAGCGTCCCTTAACATAGGTTTCAAGAGGTAGCGATGACAAAACTTTTGCAGGTTTATAAGTGCGAAAAATGCGGCAATATGGTCGAAGTCGTCCACGCCGGCGACGGCGAACTTTCCTGTTGCGGCCAGCCGATGGTTCTGATGGAGGAAGGCGCCGTAGACGCTTCCCTTGAAAAGCATGTGCCGGTAGTCGAAAAATGGAAGCGCGGCTATCACGTCAAGGTAGGCGGAGCGCGTCATCCCATGGAAGACAAACATCATATCGAGTGGATCGAGCTCATTACGCCTGGAGCGAGCTTCAAGCGCTATCTGTCTCCCGCCGACGAGCCCGAGGCGTTTTTCGACGATGTGGTAGCCGACGCGGTTACGGTTCGCGCCTACTGCAATTTGCATGGTCTTTGGAAAGCCGACAATAAAAGTTAACTAAAAGGAGTTGTCCAATGGCTGCCAATTATGTCTGCCAGGTTTGCGGTTATATTTATGATCCCGCGGAGCACGACGGCGTCGCTTTCGAGGATCTTCCCGACGATTGGACTTGCCCCGTATGCGGAGTAAGCAAGGATCAGTTCGATAAGATGTAGGCTTTATTCAGGATTAGGAGAACCGGACGCCAGAATCGCGCCCGGGGCGGAGAATTTCATCCTGTCCGCGTATAATCGCCGAAGTTTGGCCCCGTTCTCCCGGACGGGGCGTTTTTATTAAAAAGGATAAAGATATGAAAGCGGTCGAGATAAAAAAAGATATTTACTGGGTCGGCGTGGTCGATTTCGATCATCGGGATTTTCATGGCTATTCCCGTTGCCCCGACGGCACAACTTGCAACGCCTATCTGATCAAGGACAAGAAGTCCGCGCTTATCGACACTGTCGAGCCGGACACCGCCGGAACGCTTTTGTGCCGAATCGCGAAAATAATGCCTCCCGAAAAGATCGATTATATCGTCTGCAATCATATGGAGCTCGACCATCAGGGAGTCCTCGAGGAGATTGTAGAGCGTGTTAAACCCGAAAAGATTTTTGTCTCCCAGCTGGGACTGAAGTCCATGCAAGGCTATTACCCCGGACGGGATTGGCCTGTCGTCGGCGTAAAAAGCGGCGATACCCTCGATTTGGGCGATCGGAAGATCGTGTTTCAGGAAACGCGGATGCTTCACTGGCCCGACAGCATGGTCTCCTATATACCGGAAGAAAAGCTCCTTCTTAGCAACGATATTTTTGGTCAGAATATCGCGTCCACAGACAGGTTTGAGGACACGTTTACCGACAAGGACGAATTCGCGTACAGGGTGAAAGAATATTACTATAATATTGTCCTGCCGTATTCGCCTGTTGTGCTAAAAACTCTGCCCATAGTTGAAAAGCTCGATATCGATATGGTCGCTCCCGATCATGGTCTTATTTATCGCGGGCGCGACGCCATAAAAAAGATTATCGATATGTATAGAAAAATGGCGGAGCAAAAGCCGCAAAAAAGAGCGGTAATTTTCTACGATACAATGTGGAAATCCACGGAAAAAATGGCCTACGCAATTTGTAGCGGCCTTGAGGAAAACGATGTGCCGACGAGGATCATGAGCGTGAAGGCGAATCACCATAGCGCGATCATGACCCAACTCGCCGATTGCGGAGCCGTACTGGCTGGCTCGCCAACGCATAACAACGGAATTTTGCCTCTGGTAGCCGCAATGCTCTGCTATATGAAGGGTTTGCGCCCAATGAACAGAGTCGGCGCCGCTTTCGGTTCGTGCGGATGGTCGGGCGAATCCCCCAAATATCTGCAAAATCAGCTTGCCGAAATGGGAATGGATATGCCCGCCGCGCCTCTCAAGTGCCTCTGGGCGCCCACGAAGGATGTCTATAAAGCGTGCAATCAACTTGGCAAGACCGTAGCCGAAGCGTTAAAGGCCAAAATAGCGAACTGGAAATAAAACAGACTCGATCGGGCGAAAATCCTTCGCGTTCCCGAACGACGCGCGCAATAGCGAGTCGCGGCTGAAAATTCCGCCTCGCCGCGCCGGTTTCGCGCGGCCACGAAGAGCGTGAGATTATCGCCCAATGAGAACTCGGCGCGCCGCCGGGGTATTTTCAAACGAAATTTGTCATAAGGCTGG